>CABUBX010000042.1 GCA_902489925.1 uncultured Lachnospiraceae bacterium
TGTCAATGCGCAGCCGGTGACACCGGGCAGTCTTCTCGATGAGAGAAATCGCTGCCATCATGACCACTTTACAGATGTGACACCGGAGACAAATTGGCATTCATGTGTAGAACATGCCGAAAAGCTTGGCATCGGCACATGTGCTTATGAGCTTGTAGAAGTGAAATAGGAGAAATATTTTGTTTGAATATCATGACGAAAATGGTGAAATTGTTATTACAGGAAGCGACTGCAGGGAACCGGTCTTGATGATTCCGTCGGAAATTGAGCAAAAGCCGGTCACGGTGATTGGTGAACGGGCATTTTATGCCAATAAGGCTTTGATAAAGGCGGTGCTTCCCGATACGGTGCATACGATTGCGCCCTATGCCTTTGCAGAATGTCGGAAACTGGAGACAGTGACCATGTCAAAGACGATTGAGCGCATTGACAATTATGCATTTTACAACTGTCACGCCCTAAAGGTCATTGATTTATACAGCCATCTGAAAAATATGGGCTACGGTGCTTTTAAAAATTGCAGCGAGCTAAAGCTTGTTAATATTTACGCCGATGAAGGGCAAAAGCTTGTCATTGGCGCCCTGATTGATGATTCGTCCAATGAGGTGGCGCTGGATATGCATGATGCATCGGGAAAGCTGCTGACAAAGCTTATTTTTACGGAGTTTGAGTATGACTGTATCGTTCAGGTGGAAGCCCGGCAGTTTGACTGGGTGTATCACGGTTCCGGCAATGTTTACCGTGAATGTATCAGCGATAACGGCGTGGATTATCATAAATATGACGGTGTATTTAACGCGGCAGTCCGGGAAGACTGGCCGGAAACAGCGATGCGCATTGCGCTCGGACGTGTGCTTTACCCGTATAAGCTCTTAAATGAGCATCGTGAAAACTATATTGCCTATCTAAAAGAAAATAAAAACAGAGCCTTTGCATGGTTCTTAAAGCATCAGGATATTGGTGCACTGGAAAAATGTATTGATTTTCTTGCTGACAAAGAAACGGCGGAGGAATGGCTGATGCAGGCAAGAGCCGAAGGACAGACAGAATTTGTCAGCTTTTTAATGGACTATAAAATGAAGCATTTTCAAACGGATTTGAACCGTTTTGAGCTGTAGGTGAAGCGATGAATAATGTAAAACAGCAGCTTGAGCATGCTGGAAAGGCAATCCTTATACATTCGCGCAATGAAATTTATGTTTCGATGCGCTTTATGGACATTGCTCTGAGTATGCTCGGCTATGAGATGAACTTGTCCACAAAAACGATTGGCGTGGACGGCATGAAAATTTTGTATAATCCGAGGCATTTGATTGATTTGTTCCGTGATGACGAGATTCTTGTCAACAGAGCCTATATGCATATGTTGCTTCACGGCTTATTTGGTCATGCCTATTTCAGAAACGGCCGCAATGAGGAATACTGGTCTTTATCCTGTGATATCGCGGTGGCATCGCTGCTTGACGGTATGTCTTCAAAGGCAGTGGCAGGCGTGACGCCTGATTTTCGCGAGGCCGTATATACCGGGCTGAAAAAAGAAATTCGGGTACTTAATGCCGAGAGTATCTACAGAGTGCTTTGGAATACGCCGATTTCACCGCAGCAGTTTGATATGCTCAAGGAAGCCTTTATTGTCGATGACCATCAGTTTTGGGAAAACAAAAAGGATGAGGAGGACAAAGAGGAAGAAAAGCAGCAAAATCAGGACAGGGACGCATGGGATAAGGTGAGCCGAAAGGTTCAGATTAGTATGGAGACGGTAATGAAGCAGTATGGTGATGAGGCCGGTGAGCTTTTGTATCAGCTTTCAGTCAGCCATCGTGAAAAAACAGATTTTAGGGAATTTTTAAAAAATTTCGCGGTGATGCGTGAAGAAATCAAAACAGATGACGATGCTTTTGATTACATTTTTTATACCTACGGTCTGTCACGTTATGAGAATATGCCGCTTATAGAGCCGCTTGAATATAAAGAAGTTAAAAAGACGGAAGAATTTGTCATTGTCATTGATACATCGGAATCCTGTCCGAAAGAGGCTGTCCTTAAATTTCTCGAGGAAACCTACAGTATTTTAAAGGACAGCGAGAGCTTTTTCAGAAAGGTGAACATTCATATCCTTCAGTGTGATATTAAGGTTGTTTCTGATGTAAAGATTACCTCGGCGCAGGATTTGGAAAATTATATGAGCGAAGTAACCATTCGGGGCGGCGGCGGTACAGATTTTCGTCCGGCATTTGCCTATATTGACGGCATGATTGCGGCGGGCGAGCTAAGTAATCTTAAAGGGATGCTTTATCTGACAGACGGCTGCGGACAGTTTCCGTCAATGCCGCCGTCCTATGAGGCTGCCTTTGTGATGCCGCCGGAGGCTGCCGACGAGGCGAAGCTGCCGCCGTGGGCAATAAAGGTTGTCCTTGATATGGATGCGTTATGCGAAAATGTTAAAGTTTTGGAGGAAAACAGATGAATATCCAACAGGCTAAGGATACAATTAAAAATACAATAAAGGCTTATCTGCTAAAAGATGAGCTTGGGGAATACAAAATTCCCACAGTTCATCAGCGCCCGGTGCTTTTGATGGGACCTCCGGGTATCGGAAAGACAGCAATTATGGAACAGGTGGCAAGGGAGTGCCGTATCGGTCTTGTTGCCTATACGATTACCCATCATACAAGACAAAGCGCGATTGGTCTGCCCTATATTGTCCATAAAAATTTTGACGGCAGAGACTATGCGATGACGGAATATACGATGAGTGAGATTGTCGCATCAATCTATGAAAAAATCGAAGCAACCGGCATTAAAGAGGGCATCCTTTTTATTGACGAAATCAACTGTGTTTCCGAAACACTGGCACCGATGATGCTTCAGTTTTTACAGGGAAAAACTTTTGGAAATCACAAAATTCCCGAAGGCTGGATGATTGTTGCCGCAGGCAATCCGCCTCAGTACAATAAGTCTGTACGTGATTTTGACATCGTGACCCTTGACCGCGTAAAAAAAATAGATGTTACGGAAGATTTTGATGTTTGGAAATCCTACGGCTACAGTAAAAATATTCACGGCTCGGTTATGAGTTATCTCGAAATTAAAAAAGAAAACTTTTACCGGATTGAAGCGACAGCCTCCGGCAAGCGTTTTGTAACTGCCAGAGGTTGGGAAGACTTATCGGATATGATAAAGGCGTGTGAGATTCTTGGCACACCGGTGGATGAAGCGCTTATTGTGCAGTATCTTCAGCATCCAATCATTGCAAAGGACTTTGCCGGTTATTATGATTTATATAAAAAATATGAGAAGGACTATGATGCTGCCCAAATTGTCAATGGCAAGTGGCAGGCAGTGACCGTTGAAAAGCTTCGTGACGCTTCCTTTGATGAAAAGGTGACAATGATTGGTCTTTTGACAAGCAGCTTAAATGAGGCATTTATGAGCGCGTGTCTTTTGGAAGACTATACACAGCAGCTTTTTGAAATACTTAAAAGCTTTAAAGTGAAAATATCCGAAGCTTCGGATGCAGATGGCTTTGATGTTTTGAGTGCTACAGTCAGTGAGACGGGAAGCCGTATGATAAAGGATAAGGCGGCAGGGCTGCTTGATGCGTGGCAGTTTAAAGTTGGCAGCCGGGTTGTCAAACAACTTGAGGCGTTTCAGAGCCAATGCCGGGCAAACGGTCTTAAGGGGACAGAGGAAGTGTTTGCTTTTGTGAAGGACAGCTTTAATGCGGAGGTTAGCCGGCGTCAGGCAGTTATGGATGAAACCGGCGAAAAGCTTCATCATGTGTTTGAATTTTTGACGGAAGTATTCGGTGAAAGTCAGGAGATGGTTATATTTATGACAGAGCTGAATATGGATGAATATGCGCTAAAATATATCGGTATTCATGGCAGCAAGGATTATTTAAAATATAATCAGACATTACTGTTTGGCGAAAATCGAAAAAAGCTTCTTGATGAAATTGATGCCATGCCTTCGACATGGCTGATTTAGGAGGAATATAAATGAGAGTTGGATTGGGTTATGACGTACACAAGCTTGTAGAAAACCGCCGCCTGATTCTTGGTGGTGTGGACATCCCTTATGAAAAAGGACTGCTTGGACATTCCGATGCCGATGTACTTTTACATGCCATTATGGATGCAATGCTTGGCGCGGCGGCGCTTGGGGATATCGGAAAGCATTTTCCGGACACAGATGAAGCCTACAAAGGAATTTCAAGTATGAAGCTTTTAGAGCATACGGCGGCCTTGATTAAAGACCACGGCTATACCGTCGGCAATATTGATGCAACGATTATCGCACAGCGCCCGAAGATGGCGCCTCATATTGAGGCGATGCGAAAAAATGTGGCAGAGACTGTCGGCGTGCCGATAGAAAATATTAACATCAAAGCGACAACCGAGGAAGGTTTAGGCTTTACGGGAAGCGGCGAGGGCATCGCCTCACAGGCTATTTGTCTTTTGATATAAGCGACAGCTTACAAATATTTTACAAAATATTTATTGACAAAAAGCGCTTTTTCCCATATTCTATATGATATATACCGTAAAGGCTTTGAGCGGAAAGAGTAAGTCTAAAAGGCATAGCAGAGAGGATTCGTCATCGGCTGAAAGCGAATCTTATGAATTTTAGGATGAAGTGCATCCGTGAGCCGACTGCAGGAACAAAAAGTATGGCAGTCCGTTGTGCGCGTTAAGCACAGTCGTTTTGACACAAAGATAAGGAGTTATCCTTAATTAGAGTGGAACCGCGTTAGACAGACGCCTCTATAGCATATGCATAGGGGCGTTTTATTTATGACAGAGGGAGGTATAATCGTGAGACATTATATTCAGTATGTCAAAGATGAGATTGCGCTTATACGAGAGAGAGACCCTGCGATTAAATCCAATATGGAAGTGTTTTTGTATCCGAGCTTTAAAGCCATTATGAAATATCGCGTTGCCCATAAGCTGTATTTGAATAAGCATTATTTTCTGGCGCGCTGGATTTCACAGCGCACTGCAAGGAAAACGGGGATAGAAATTCATCCCGGGGCGACGATAGGCAGAGGGCTTTTTATAGACCACGGTCATGGTGTGGTTATTGGTGAGACGGCAATCGTTGGTGACAATGTGACGCTCTATCAGGGGGTGACACTGGGCGGTACGGGGAAAGAAACCGGAAAGCGCCACCCGACCATCGGTGATAATGTGATGATTAGTGCCGGCGCTAAAATCCTCGGTTCATTTACGATTGGCGAAAACTCCAAGGTTGGCGCGGGAAGCGTTGTTTTATCGGAGGTACCGCCAAACTCAACCGTTGTCGGTGTGCCGGGGCGTATTGTCAAGCGCGGGGATAAAAAGGTGCCTCAGCTTGAACTTGACCAGGTACATTTGCCTGACCCTGTATTAAATGATATTTTAGAGCTTTATAAAGAAAACAAAGAATTAAAGCTTCAGCTTCGCAAGGTATGCAGCTGTATGCAGGACAGAAAAAGTCTGTGCGGGCATGATGAAAATATGATTTGCAAAAAATTTGATTCAGAGGCAAATAAAGAGGAGGAATAGCATGAAGATTTATAATACTTTGACAAGAAAAAAAGAAGAATTTAAACCGATTGAAGAAAATAAAGTGAGAATGTATGTCTGCGGGCCTACAGTTTATAACTTTATTCATATCGGCAACGCACGTCCGATGATTGTTTTTGATACGGTGCGCCGCTATTTTGAATATAAAGGCTACGATGTCAACTATGTATCCAATTTTACAGATGTGGATGATAAGATTATTAAGAAGGCTATAGAGGAAGGTGTTGACTCAAAAGTTATTTCCGAGCGTTATATTAAAGAAGCCCAGACAGATATGGCGGGCATGAATGTCAAGGAGGCAACACATCATCCTAAGGCAACAGAAGAAATTGACGGCATGATTGAGATGATTGAAACGTTAATTGAAAAAGGTCATGCCTATGAGACAAACGGCACTGTTTATTTCAGAACAAGAAGCTTTGAGGAATATGGCAAGTTATCAAAGAAAAATATTGATGACCTTGAAGCGGGTCACAGAGCAATCAAGGTGACAGGTGAGGAAGGCAAAGAGGATGCCCTTGACTTTGTATTGTGGAAGCCGAAAAAAGAGGGTGAGCCGGCATGGTTATCACCGTGGGGCGAAGGCCGTCCGGGCTGGCACATCGAGTGTTCTGTCATGTCCAAAAAGTATCTTGGAGAGCAGATTGATATTCACGCAGGCGGCGAGGATTTAATCTTCCCGCATCACGAAAATGAAATCGCCCAGTCAGAGGCATGCAACGGCAAGGAGTTTTCTCATTACTGGATGCATAACGGATTTTTAAATATTAATAATGTAAAGATGTCAAAGTCACTCGGAAATTTCTTTACAGTCCGCGAGATTGCAGAAAAATACGACCTTCAGGTGCTTCGCTTCTTTATGCTCAGTGCACACTACAGAAGTCCGTTAAACTTCAGCGCGGAATTGATGGCGGCTTCTAAAAACGGTTTAGAGCGTATTTTGACAGCCGTTGACCGCTTGAAAAATCTTAAAGTTGAAGAAAGAACTGCCGACGCGGCGGAGACTGAGGCAGTGACACAGCTTCAGGCATTGACTGCGAAGTTTGAAAAGGCAATGGAAGATGATTTTAATACGGCGGATGCGATTTCGGCAATTTTTGAGATGGTAAAGCTTTCCAATGTAAAGCTTTCGGAAGAAAGTGCTTTGGAGGTTATTAACGAATTTATCGCGGTCATTGAAAAACTTTGCGATGTTCTCGGAATTATTACAGAAAAGAAAGCGGATTTGCTTGATTCAGATATTGAGGCATTAATCAATGAGCGTCAGGCAGCAAGAAAGGCGAGAGATTTTGCCCGTGCGGATGCCATCAGAAATGAACTTCTTGAGAAGGGAATTATTCTTGAGGATACAAGAGAAGGTGTAAAATGGAAAAAAGCATAATCACACCGGCAGCCTATCTCAGGGAAGCTTTTCAAATTTCGGGGCAGGATGTGCGGACCTATTCGCCGCTGACGCTTGCCTATATCGGTGATGCCGTTTATGAGATTATTATAAGAACAGTGATTGTTGAACAGGGAAATGCCCCGGTTAATAAGCTGCATAAGCGTTCGGCCGCCTTAGTCAAGGCGCCGGCGCAGGCGGCGATGATGTCTGTGATTGAGCCAATGCTCACAGAGGAAGAAATACATGTTTTCAAGCGTGGAAGAAACGCCAAGTCCTATACATCAGCAAAAAACGCGTCAATGATTGATTACCGTGTTGCGACAGGCTTTGAGGCCCTTATCGGTTATCTCTACCTGTCTGATAAGTGGGACAGGATTACAGAGCTTGTCCGCGCAGGACTTAAAAATAAGGAGAATTGATGATGAGTGAACAAAAAAAAGAAGATATGCAGACATATTGTGAGGAAGCTCATGTGGAAGGCCGCAATCCTGTCCTCGAGGCTTTTCGCGCAGGCCGCACAGTCGATAAGCTTTTTGTTCTTGACGGCTGTCAGGACGGTCCTGTAAGGACGATTATAAGGGAGGCAAAAAAGCAGGATACACGGATTCAGTTTGTGACAAAAGAGCGGCTTGACGGACTTTCCGAAACGGGACATCATCAGGGCGTTATTGCCGTATGTGCGGCATATAAGTACGCTGAAGTTTCGGATATTTTAGAAAATGCCCGCAAAAAGGGCGAGCCGCCGTTTGTCTTTGTGTTGGACGGCATTTCCGACCCACATAATCTCGGTGCAATTATCCGCACGGCCAATCTTGCAGGTGCCCACGGCGTCATTATTCCAAAAAACAGAGCCGTAGGTCTGACACCGACGGTTGCACGCACAAGTGCCGGTGCACTCAACTATACACCGGTTGCCAAAGTCACAAACCTTGCAAAAACAATGGAGGACTTGAAAAAGTGCGGATTATGGTTTGTGTGTGCGGACATGGGCGGCGAGCAAATGTACCGTCTGAACTTAAAAGGCGCGATTGGTCTTGTTATTGGCAATGAAGGCGAAGGCGTCAGCCGTCTTGTAAAAGAAAAGTGTGATTTTATCGCCTCCATTCCGATGTTCGGCGATATTGATTCGCTGAATGCTTCTGTAGCTGCAGGCGTGCTTGCCTATGAGATTGTAAGGCAGCGGCTGCATTGATTTGGACAGAGGATTTTATATGACAGATGAATGTTTTAAATCAATGACAGATGAGCAAATTGTCATTCATATTCAAAATGGTGACAATCGGGCAATGGAGTATTTGCTTGAAAAATATAAAGATTTGGCAAAGTGTAAGGCGCGTACCTTATATTTAATCGGCGGTGACGGCGATGATTTGATTCAGGAGGGCATGATTGGATTGTATAAAGCAATTCAGGGCTTTGATGAAACAAAACATTCCTCCTTTTATCATTTTGCCGAAATATGTGTAAATCGCCAGCTTTATACAGCTGTGAAAGCGTCTCAGAGAAAAAAACACAGCCCGTTAAATAGTTATATATCTTTAGAAAGCATGGCAGCAGATGAGGAAAACAGACCACACGCGGAAGCTTTTATCGCAGGTCTTAGTCCGGAAGAACTTGTCATCGGACGAGAGAGTGCCTTGCAGCTTAAAAGGGAAATTGTAAAAAATCTCAGTTCTTTTGAGCAACAGGTCATTAAGCTGTATCTTAGCGGCATGGGATATGTTAAAATTGCGGAAAAATTAAATAAAAGCGAAAAGTCTATTGATAATGCCCTGCAGCGGATTAAGACAAAAATAAGGAATTATATTGGAGGAAAAGAATGATTATAAACTTTATCAGAGGATTTTGTATGGCACTCGCAGATAGTGTACCCGGTGTATCCGGCGGCACAATAGCCTTTCTTCTCGGCTTTTATGATAAATTCATTCAGTCATTGAATGATGTTTTTGCCGGAACAAAGGAGGAACGAAAAGAAGCTGTCAAGTTTCTTGCAAAGCTTTTTGTCGGCTGGCTTATCGGTTTTGGCAGTGCGGTCTTAGTGCTAACAAGCGTTTTTGAATCTCATATTTATGCCATCAGCTCACTGTTTCTGGGCTTCATTATTGTGGCGATTCCTTATGTGATTGCCGAAGAAAAGGATACGATTAAGGGGAAATGGAGTCATTTATTATTTACCGTGATTGGCGTGGCAGTTGTTGTTGTCATCAGCTTTTTAAATCCTGTATCGGGAAAGGGCATCAGCATTGATGTGGGCAGCTTAAACATTGGACTGATTATTTATGTTTTTGTTGCTGCGGCAGTAGCCATTACAGCGATGATTCTTCCGGGAATTTCAGGCTCTACACTGCTTCTTATTTTTGGCCTTTATGTGCCAATCATATCCGCCATTAAAGAAGTGATGCATTTTAACTTTGCGTATTTGCCGATTCTTATTGTTTTTGGCCTTGGTATTATCGTCGGTATTGTTTCAATGATTCGTCTTTTAAAGATGGCATTGAAAAAATTCCGCTCACAGACAATCTATATGATTCTTGGTCTTATGCTCGGCTCATTATACGCCATTGTTGTGGGCCCGACAACATTAAGTACGCCTCAGCCTGCCATGACAATATCAACATTTAGCCCTGTATTTTTTATCGTTGGCGGCGTCATTATTGTCGGACTTCAAATGCTGAGAAAAGTTTTGGAAAAAACTTCAAAAGCGTAACGCAAGTTACAGAAATTTATATGAAACCGGAGTATACTGTAAACATCTTAAACGAAAAGTAAATCATAATGTTATATATTAGGAGGAGACGACAATGAAAGCAAAATTTTATGTATGTAAACACTGTGGAAATATCATCGCATTCGTAGAGGACAAGGGTGTTCCTGTAATGTGCTGTGGTGAGAAGATGGAGGAACTTAAAGCAGGTACAGTTGATGCAGCTGTTGAAAAGCATGTGCCGGTTGTGACAAGAGAAGGTAATCTTGTTAAAGTATCTGTAGGCTCTGTAGAGCATCCGATGGTTGAAGCACATTATATTCCATTTATTTGGGTTGAGACAACAAAGGGCAATCAGATGAAGTCTTTAAAGGCTGATGAAAAACCGGAAGCAACATTTGCATTGACAGACGGCGAGGAAGTTGTCGGCGTATATGCTTACTGCAACCTTCACGGTTTATGGAAAGCTGAATAAGCGTTTTTACAAATGTGAAAGGGGTATCCGTTGATTCGGATGCCTCTTTTTGCGAATGGCACACGATTTCAAGGCATTGACGAAAATGTGCGGCTCAAGTACAATAGACAATGGATTATCATAAAAATTCGGGAGGAAAAAAAGGATGAATTTTGAAGAAAATTTAAGAGAATACGCGTCGCTGATTGTGCGCTGCGGGATTAATATTCAAAAAGGGCAGGAGATGGTGCTTCGCTGTCCTGTAGAAAATTTTGCCTTCGGCCGTTTGCTTGTTGAAGAAGCCTATAAGGCAGGGGCGAAGGAGGTTATCGTACACTGGAAGGATGATGCAGAGCGCCGTCTCTGGTTTGACTATGCCCCGATGGAGGTTGTTGAGACGCTTCCGCAATGGAAGGCGGCATCCATGAATGATTATGCAAAAAGCGGTGCGGCTTTTGTGACTATTGTGAGCAGTGACCCGGAAATATTTAAAGGTGTTGATGATGAGAAGATGCGCGCCTCATCAAAAGCGGGCAATGAAGGATATAAATATTTTTATAAGCGGATGATGACAAGTGAACTTCAGTGGAATGTGGCGGCTGTGCCTAACGAAAAGTGGGCATTAAAAATGTTTCCGAAGCTTTCAAAAGAAGAAGCTATGGATAAGCTGTGGGAGGCAATTTTCACTGCTGTGCGTGTCGGTGGCGGCAAGGCTGTCGATGCATGGGAAGCATTGGATGAAACGCTGAGCCACCGCTGTGAGGTGCTTAATCATTATGCTTTTGAAAAGCTTCACTATAAAAACAGCATTGGCACAGACTTTACGGTTGGTCTTGCAAAAAATCATATATGGGAAGGCGGCTCAGAGGTCGGCGGCAACGGTGTCCGCTTCTTTGCCAATATGCCGACCGAAGAAATATTTACGATGCCGGACAACCGTGTGGCCGAGGGTACTTTAGTTTCAGCGCTGCCGCTTTGCCATGACGGTACATTGATTCGGGATTTTTCCCTGACCTTTAAAGACGGAAAGGTTGTTGCTTATAAAGCGGCAGAGGGCGAGGAAGTGTTAAAGCGTATTTTAGATACGGATGACGGTGCGAAGCGTCTCGGTGAGGTTGCACTTGTGCCTTATAATTCGCCAATCTCTAATATGGGCTATCTTTTTTATGAGACATTGTTCGATGAAAATGCGTCATGTCACTTTGCCCTTGGCGCATGTTATCCGACAACTGTCAAAGGCGGCGCCGACATGAGCGAAGAAGCTTTGGCAGCCATCGGCGGCAATGATTCTCTGACGCATGTAGACTTTATGGTCGGTACAAAGGATTTGACGATTACGGGCATCACAAAAGACGGACAGGAAATCAAAGTTTTTGAAAACGGTGACTGGTGTCTGGATTAATAAAACAGATAAAACAAAAAAATCTTCACATACAACTAAAATGTATGTGAAGATTTTTTTATGCGAGCTGCCTAGGGGACTTGAACCCCCGACCTCCGCCTTACCAAGGCGACGCTCTACCGACTGAGCCAAGGCAGCATTCTCTTTTGCAACGATAATAATCATACTATATGCGTTATTTTTTGTCAATAGATTTTAAGCGTTTCTTTTTTTTGAAAAACAGATAAAAAATATAGACGGCTGCGGCTGCCAGACAAATCAATTTTAATATATGTCCATAGGTACTTATGGCATCGGAGATAATCGTCCACGATTGACCGGCGAGCCGTCCGAGACTTACGAGTACAATATTCCATATGGCCGAGCCGACGGCGGTCATGGCAAGAAACGAGCCCCACGGCATTTTTGCCATTCCTGCGGGAATTAAGACTTCGGACGATGGGGACACAGCGGCAGAAAAAGACTGTATACTTTCCTTTCTTTCTAAACCAGTCCATTGTATATTCGACATCATCTCTGTTAAAGTGAAGCAGCCGTCCGAGCCGCCCGTACAAAAAACGATTAAGCTTTTCGTTTGTTAAAAGATATCCGAGTTCATACAGAACAACAGCCCCGATGACCGAGCCTGCGGTGGCGCAGGCGATGACACCGGAAAGGGTAAGCTTTGTGTAGGTCGTCATAAAACCGCCAAAGGTTAGGATAACCTCTGACGGAATCGGCGGAAAAATATTTTCAAGAGCAATAAGTATGGTGACACCGAGGTAACCAAATTGATTTAAAAAATGAATGAGTGCTTCTGCCATAAAATCACTCCGGTAAAAAAGGGTTATTCATTTATATGAAAATTTAGTTTATAAAAGACCGAAAAAGGCCATATTAAATGATGTTGAGAATTAAAATATGAAAAAACATGAAAATACGAGGTGAGTGTGATGAAAGGGATTGCAGAAAATATATTTTTGTTTGCCTTTGGCGGTGCTGTTTATTATTGTATCGAGCTTTTGTTCAGGGGCTTTTCCCACCCGACAATGTTTGTGCTCGGCGGCATCTGTTTTGTACTCTGCGGTATTTTGAGCCATGCGGCACCGGAGAATACCGGACTTTTGGGTAAAATGTTTTTATGCGCGATAATGATTACAACACTTGAGCTTTTGTTTGGTTATATTTTTAATATAAAACTTGGGATGCATATATGGAATTATGACAGCCACACAGTGAATTTTAAGGGACAGATTTGCCTTGTTTTTTCTGTGCTGTGGTACGCTTTAAGCGGCGTTGCCATCATTGCCGGAGATTATATGCGCTATTACCTGTACGGCGGTGTAAAACCGTGCTATAAGATGATTGGTGAACATATGTAAATCGTTATAATGAATAAAATCAATTAAAAAATATATTTACAATCAAGAAAAATATGGTATGATTAATATATTATGCTAATTTGGAGGAATCTGTACGATGGAAAAAGAAACTGTTTCAAAAAATTTTATTGAGCAGATGATTGATAAAGACCTTGAAGAAGGTAAGGTGGAGGCTGTCTGCACACGTTTTCCGCCTGAACCAAACGGATATCTGCATATCGGACATGCAAAGTCTATTTTATTAAATTATGGTTTGGCACAAAAGTACGGCGGTAAGTTTAACCTCCGTTTTGATGACACAAACCCTACAAAGGAAAAGACAGAGTTTGTGCAGTCAATCATTGATGACGTTGAGTGGCTCGGCGCCCATTATGACGGTGAGATTCGTTTTGCGTCCAATTATTTTGAGCAGATGTATGAAGCGGCTGTCAAGCTGATTAAAAAGGGCAAGGCTTATGTGTGTGATTTAAGCGCTGAAGAAATCAGAGCATACCGCGGCACATTAAAAGAACCGGGCAAGAACAGTCCTTACAGAGACAGAAGCGTTGAAGAAAATCTTGACCTTTTTGAACGCATGAAAAACGGTGAGTTTCCTGACGGCTCAAAGGTGCTGCGCGCAAAGATTGATATGACATCTTCAAATATTAATATGCGTGACCC
>CABUBX010000043.1 GCA_902489925.1 uncultured Lachnospiraceae bacterium
AAACAGATTGTCAATTAAAGTGAGTTATACTAGTTCTATCATACAGAACCCCTCCTTAAATTAAATTTGATTATGTTGTATCGTGAGTTGATTATAACAAATAAACAATAATTTGTAAATAAATATTTTCAAATTATTAAATATATCTAAATAGGAAAGCAGTGTGTGAAAGCGTATGTCATAAATGTTTACTAAATATATATTGTCGCTTTCGGTGAAATATGATAAACTAAGGTCAATGACAGATGTGATTACAAGGAGGGGTTTATTTGAAAACGCTTGGAAGTCTGATTGAGGAGTACAGGTCGCTTTCGATGATTGGTATGTGTAAAAATGCAGGGAAAACGACAGCCTTTAATCAACTTATTAAAGAGTTAAATGATAAAAATGAGGTATTTGCCGTGACGAGCATCGGCCGTGACGGGGAGTCCAGCGACCTTGTGACCGGTACGAAAAAACCGGGAATTTATGTTCATAAGGGTACTTTGATTGCGACAACCGCAGGACTTTTAAAGTGGTGTGACATTACAAAAGAGATATTGGCAACAACAAATATGAGTACACCGATGGGGGATGTTGTTGTTTTGAGAGCTTTAAGCGACGGCAATATTCAGCTGGCAGGGCCTTCGATGAATGACCAGTTAATTGAGATTTCAAAGATATTTAATGATTTTGGCGCACAGCGAGTGCTGATTGACGGGGCAATCAGCAGAAAGACACTGTGCTCAAAAGCAGTGACAGAGGCTACTGTACTTTGTACAGGCGCTTCGTATCATAAAGATATTCAGGTCACGGTTGCTCACACTGCCTATTTTTGTGAGATTCTTTCTTTGCCTGCCATGGAAAATGATAAGGTGAAGAAAGCAATCAGGATACACATGGATGAGGGAAAGGTACTTCTTATTAATAATGCGGGGGATGTCAAGGCATGCCAGACAATGAAGGAGATGGAAGAAAAGCTTTATGAAAAAACATATAAAGATTTTGAATACATCTATATCAATGGGGCTTTGAGCGACGGTGCAGTGCGCCCGATTCTTATTTCCAGTGTACCGCTTAAAAATAAGGTGTTTATTGTTGCCGACAGCAGTAAGATATTGCTGACAGCACCAATCTATGAAAAAATCGGTATCAAGGGAGGACGCGTTGCCGTACTTGATACGGTTCATTTGGCGGCGGTGACGATTAATCCGTTTTCGGCATACGGTTATGATTTTGATAAGGATGAGTTTTATGAGCGGATGTCTGCTGCGGTAGATGTTCCGGTAATTGATGTGGAGGATAGAAGCAGCGATGATTAATTTAACATATGATGATAAGCAGATGCTCGGATTTGAATATGTTCAAGAGCTTTTAAGTCCGTCGTCATGCTTTGGCGTTGAAAAAAGCAGGCGGTTGATGCCGTACACGAGAGAACAAAAACAAGAGCTTTTGTCAGAGCTTGATAATATCGAGCGGTTATGTGCACATTTTGATGAGTGCAAAAAAGACATTGGTATCATTAACAGAGTTTTTAATCATTTTAAGGATATCAGACCGACACTTTCAAGAGGTGATGATTATTGCTTTAATGAGATAGAGCTTTTTGAAATCAAGCACTTTCTTATTCAGTCCGCGCAGATGTTTGAACCGTTTGAGCGGCTTAATGCCGTATGCCATCTTGAAGGCATAGGCTTTTATAATACAGAAGAAGCGCTTGAGCTTGTTGACCCGGACCATAAGCGGATTCCGAGCTTTTATATCAGTGAAACCTATTCAAAGAAGCTTCGCGGGATTCGTCAGGAAAAGAAGAATATTGAGATTGCTATCAGACAGGCACAGACGGCCAATGAAAAAAGTAATCTTTTAGATGAGCGTGTGCGTATTGTTGTCCGTGAGGAGGAAGAAGAACAGCGTATCCGAAAGGACATCACCGTGAGACTTCGTCCGTCCTTGGAACGTATGCTTGAGAATATTAAAAATACGGCAAATTTGGATTTGCTTCTTCAGAAGGCGAAGCTTGTGCGGCAATACGGATGTGTGAAACCTGAGATTACTGAGGACAGCCTTTATTTTGAGGAGATGATTCATCCTCAGGTGGCGGCCGGCCTCAAAAACAGCGGAAAGAGCTTTACACCGGTATCCATCGGTTTGAATCGTGGTGCCAGTGTCATTACGGGCGCCAATATGGGCGGCAAGAGTGTTGCCTTAAAAACAACAGCCTTGAATACGATGCTTGTGCTTTGCGGATTCTATCCGTTTGCCAAAAAAGCAGGCGTTCCGATTTTTGAGGAATTTCATTTTGTGGCAGAGGATAAGCAGTCTATTGACAAGGGACTTTCAAGCTTTGGTAAGGCTTCAAAGCGGGCATTTTGCTTTATTATTTTGGATGAATTTGCCCGCGGCACGAATCCTGATGAAGGGTCGGCGATTGTGCAGGCTGTAACAAAGTATTTTAATTCCACAAATTCCGTAGTGCTTATGACGACACATTACGACAATGTTGCTGATTATGCAGGTTGCCATTATCAGGTGATTGGTCTTAAAGATGTGGATACCGAAAAACTTCGAGAGGAAATATCACACACAACCTCAAAAAAGGGTGTGGATATTATCGCAAAGCACATGAATTATGGGATTTATCAGGTATACGGCAAGGCAGATTGCCCAAGAGATGCCTTGAATATATGCCGCATGTTGGCACTTGATGAGGATATTTTGAATATCATTGAAAAAAGTTATTGACAAATATTTCGTCAAATAGTATAATTTGAACAGATGAAGGGAAGAAAATGTGACAATATAACTAAACAATAGAGGTGCATAAGTCAAGGTATCCGGTGAATGTTAAGAAAGACACTTTCGATGACATCGGTGAATGTGGCTCTTGCCGAAAGCAGTAAGGAGTGCTCGTCTTATTGCTTGAAGACCGGGTTCAGCACTCAGTCTTTGTCATGTTAGTATTAGGACATGAAGCGCTATTGGATACTTGCGAAGTAGAGGCTCGTCGGTATCGGTAGCGCTTGTTTTATTTAGGTATATGAGGCGCTGCTGTGAAGGATGATTCTTCCTGTCATAACAGCGTTTTATTATAGTTGCTTTAATAAAATGTCAAAAATTATTTTAGGAGGGGAAAGCAATGGAGACAATTACGTCAAAAATCAGATTAAGAATGAGCGCACATGATGCTCATTACGGTGGAAACTTAGTGGATGGAGCGAGAATGCTCGGATTATTCGGTGATGTTGCTACAGAATTACTCATTATCAATGATGGTGATGAGGGACTTTTTTGTGCTTATGACAATGTAGAGTTTTTAAGCCCTGTATTTGCAGGCGACTACATTGAAGCAGTTGGCGAGATTACAAGCATCGGTAACACATCAAGAAAGATGAAATTCGAGGCAAGAAAGGTAATTGCACCTCGCCCTGACATTAATGATTCTGCTTGTGACGTACTTCCTGAACCGGTTGTTGTATGCCGCGCTACAGGAACATGCGTTGTACCTAAGGACAAACAGAGAGGCAAATAATGTAAAGGAGGACAGGGGTCGTGGAAAAACTGATTATTACCGCATGTATCTGCGGCGCAGAGGTTACAAAGGAGCATAATCCGGCAGTACCTTACACAGTTGAGGAAATTGCAAAAGAAGCAAAATCTGCTTATGATGCCGGTGCATCAATTATCCATCTTCATGTGCGTTATGATGATGGTACACCGACACAGGACGTCAACCGCTTTAAGGAGTGTATCGATGCAATTAAGGCAGTTTGTCCTGATGCAATTATTCAGCCGTCAACAGGCGGTGCTACAGGCATGTCAAACGACGAACGTCTGCAGCCTATTACATTAAATCCGGAGATGGCTACATTAGATTGTGGTACATGTAACTTCGGCGGGGACGAAATCTTTGTAAATACAGAGAACATGATTAAAGATTTCGGAGAGAAGATGATGGCGAGAAATATCAAGCCTGAAATCGAAGTATTCGATAAAGGTATGATTGATATGGCAATTCGCTTACAGAAAAAAGGATATATTAAAACACCAATGCACTTCGATTTTGTTATGGGTGTAAACGGAGGCATTTCAGGTGAGCCAAGAGATTTACTGTTTATGAAGGAAAGCATCCCTGCAGGTTCAACATGGACAGTTTCAGGCGTCGGAAGATACGAGTTCCCAATGGTAACAATGGGAATCCTCATGGGGGGCCATGTTCGTGTAGGATTTGAAGATAATGTATATCTTGAGAAGGGCGTCTTAGCTAAAACAAATGGTGAGCTTGTTGAAAAGGTTGTCCGCATTGCCAAAGAGCTTGGCAGAGAAATTGCGACACCGGCAGAAGCAAGAGAAATTCTTGGACTTAAATAATTTTGTTTAATGATTGAGGAGGATAAAAAAATGGCTTTAAAAGGAAACAAATACGGAATTCATCGTGTTATCGAACCACAGGGTGTATTAACACAGGCTGCTAAAAAAATTGACAACGATATGTCAAAAGAATACTCAAACGAAATCGTTTGTGATGTTATCGCATTAAACGTTGACTCAGCTTCTTTCCATCAGATTTCAGAGGCTTGCGGCGGCGACGAAGAAAAAATTAAAGAGATGATTTTAAGCATCGTAAACGAAAGAGGTAAAATGCAGAACCCTGTAACAAATTCAGGCGGTATGTTTATCGGTAAGGTTGCTTACATCGGCGAAGACCTTGACATCGACTTAAAAGTTGGCGATAAGATTGCTTCTTTAGTTTCATTATCTATGACACCGCTTCGCATTGATGAAATCAAAGCTGTTCATAAAGATATTGACCGTGTGGATATCGTTGGTAAGGCTGTATTATTTGAGACAGCACTTTACGCTAAATTACCGGATGACATGAGTGAGCCTTTAGCACTTGCAGCACTTGATATTGCCGGTGCACCTGCTCAGACAGCAAAACTTGTTAAACCGGGACAGAGCGTTTTAGTATTAGGCGGTGCGGGAAAATCCGGTACATTGGTTTGCTACGAGGCTATGAAGCGTGTAGGTCCTACAGGACGTGTCGTTGCTATGGACTACAGCCAGCCGGGTATTGAAGAATTATTAAGAATGGGCGTTTGCCACGAAGCTTTCCAGGCAAGTGCAGCAATGCCTGTTGATGTTCTTGAAAAAGCACTCGCAGCTAACGACGGCAAAGAATATGACCTTGCAATCTGCTGTGTAAACGTACAGAACTGTGAAATGTCAGCAATCCTTCCTGTTAAGGATGAAGGTACAGTATACTTCTTCTCAATGGCTACAGACTTTGCTAAAGCAGCTCTTGGTGCAGAAGGTGTTGGTAAAGATATCACAATGATTATCGGTAATGGTTATACAAAAGGCCATGCAGAAATCACACTTCAGGAATTAAGAGAAAGCGAAATCATCAGAAATCTCTTTGACCAGAAGTACGTATAATGTAAAGCATAAAGACAGAGGCGTCACAAATCCGGCAGTGCTGCCGGGATTTGTGACCTGATGTTTGAAAAAATAAAAGTATAGAATAATTGGGATGTAGAATTTTAGATTACGGAGGGTAATTAATATGAAAACTAGAAATGGTTTATTTGCAGATGTACCGGAAGAACAGTGGAAAGACTGGAGATGGCAGGTTAATAACCGTATTCAGACACTTGACGACTTAAAGAAATATATGACACTGACAGAAGAAGAAGAAGAAGGTGTAAGACAGTGCCTCGGTAAATTAAGAATGGCAATCACACCTTACTACTTATCTCTTATTGATTTTGATGACCCACATGACCCTGTAAGAAAACAGGCTATCCCTACAGCACATGAGTTATATCAGTCACCGGCTGATTTACTTGACCCGCTGCATGAAGATACAGATTCACCTGTTCATGGCTTAACACATCGTTATCCGGACCGTGTGCTTTTCTTAATCACTGACCAGTGCTCTATGTACTGCCGTCATTGTACAAGAAGACGTTTTGCAGGTCAGGCTGATGCCGGTGTTCCAAAGGAACAGATTGATGCTTGCCTCGAGTACATCAGAAATCACCCTGAAGTACGTGACGTATTACTTTCAGGCGGTGACGCTTTATTAGTAAGCGACGAGAGACTTGAGTATATCATTTCTGAATTAAGAAAGATTCCTCATGTTGAAATCGTTCGTATCGGTTCACGTACACCTGTTGTTATGCCTCAGCGTATTACACCTGAGCTTTGCAACATGTTAAAGAAATATCACCCAATTTGGTTAAATACTCACTTTAACCATCCAAATGAAATTACAGAAGAAAGTGCTGCAGCATGTGCAAGACTTGCTGATGCAGGTGTTCCTTTAGGAAACCAGACAGTACTTTTAGCTGGCGTAAATGACTGTGTACATGTTATGAAGAAACTTGTTCAGAAGCTTGTTCAGATTCGTGTTCGCCCTTACTATATTTATCAGTGTGACCTTTCTATGGGTCTTGAGCACTTCCGTACACCTGTTTCCAAGGGTATTGAAATCATCGAAGGTTTAAGAGGACATACATCAGGTTATGCCGTACCGACATTCGTTGTTGATGCTCCTGGCGGCGGCGGAAAGACACCGGTTATGCCGAATTATGTAATTTCACAGACACCAAACAAGGTTATTTTAAGAAACTTTGAAGGTGTTATCACAACATATACAGAGCCTGACCATTATGAAGAAACATGTCAGTGTGAAGTATGCCGTGCTAAACGCGAAGGCAAGAAGACAAACCTTGTAGGTGTTGCAGGACTTGAGCAGGGACAGGATATGTCAATCCTTCCTCAGAAGCTTGCCCGCCTTGAGAGAGGTCATCACGAAGAATAATTAAGATACTCGGATTATCCATAAATCAATCAGGAGGGGAAGAAGATGGAAAGCAAATTACATCTGAATCAGGCCCTCATCGACCAAGCTCGTGCCAGTGCGGCACGGGCTGCGGACGATGTTCAGGGTTTTATTGACCAACATACAACAGTGGCTGTGGAAAGAGCAGTCTGCCGTCTCTTTGGTATCGACGGTGTTAATGAAGTTGAAGTACCATTGCCAAACGTTGTTGTTGACCATTTAATGGAAAAGAAAGTACTTTCAGGCGGTGTTGCCTTCTACTTAGGTAATGCAGTTGCCGAGACAGGACTTTCTGTTCAGGAAATCGCTGAAAAGATTAGCAGCGGTGAAATCGATTTGACAAAAGTTCCGGTACATTCCGCAGATGAGATTCGCGCGGCAATTATGCCTGTGGCAGAAAAAGCTTGTGAGCGCATCCGCAAAAATGTAGCCGACAGAAATGGCTTTTTTGAGGAGTATGGTGACAAAGAAGGCCCATTACTTTACTTAATCGTTGCCACAGGTAATATTTATGAGGATATTACACAGGCCAAGGCAGCGGCTAAGCAAGGTGCTGACGTTATCGCTGTTATCCGTACAACAGGCCAGTCACTTCTTGACTATGTACCATACGGCGCCACAACAGAAGGCTTCGGCGGTACATACGCAACACAGGAAAACTTCAAATTAATGCGTGCGGCACTTGATGAAGTTGGCCGTGAACAGAAACGTTATATCCGTCTGTGTAACTATTGTTCAGGCTTATGTATGCCTGAAATCGCAGCAATGGGTGCACTTGAAAGACTTGATGTCATGTTAAATGATGCTTTATACGGCATTCTTTTCCGTGATATCAATATGCAGCGTACATTAGTTGACCAGTATTTCTCACGTATCATCAACGCATATGCAGGCGTTATCATTAATACAGGTGAAGATAACTACCTGACAACAGATGATGCTGTGGAAGCTGCACATACTGTACTTGCTTCTCAGTTCCTGAATGAACAGTTTGCCTTAAAGGCAGGTCTTCCTGAAGAACAGCAGGGCTTAGGTCATGCTTTCGAGATGGACCCTGACGTAGAGAATGCTTTCCTTCTTGAGCTTTCACAGGCTCAGATGGCAAGAGAAATCTTCCCTAAGGCACCGCTCAAATATATGCCTCCGACAAAATTCATGACAGGAAATATTTTCCGCGGTCATGTACAGGATGCTCTCTTTAACATGGTTACAATTCTTACAAACCAGAGAATCCATCTTCTCGGTATGTTGACAGAGGCTATTCATACACCGTTTATGTCTGACCGTGCATTATCTATTGAAAATGCGCAGTACATCTTCAGAACAATGAAGGATTTAGGCGGCGAAATCGAATTTAAGAAAGGCGGCATTATCGAAACAAGAGCAAACGAAGTTCTTCAGAAGGCAGCAGATTTGCTGAAAGAAATCGAAGAAATCGGTGTGTTTGCAACACTTGAAAAAGGTATCTTTGCTGATATCAAACGTCCAAAAGACGGTGGTAAAGGTCTTGCCGGTGTTGTAGAGAAAGATAATGTTTACTTTAACCCGTTTGTTGAAATAATGAAAGGGGGAAATTAAGCATGAGTTCAGGACTTTATAACATGCACAAAACGGACTTTGATACCACATTGGATTTAACAAAACTTCGTCCATACGGCGATACAATGAATGATGGCAAAGTTCAGATGGGATTTACTTTACCGGTAAAAAATGATGAGCGTGGCGAGGAAGCTGCACGTCAGTTAGCAAAGAAGATGGGCTTTGAAGATGTGAACATCGCGTATAAAGGCTCTCTCGATGCTGAATTTACATACTATGTTGTTTACGGAAGCACAATCTATTCCATTGACTATACAGATATCCATGTTCAGACTGTTGAAGAAGAGACAATGGGCATGGAGGAAGTAAACGACTACATCCGTGAAAATATCGGACGTAAAGTTGTTATTGTTGGTGCTTCAACAGGTACAGATGCTCATACAGTAGGTATTGACGCAATTATGAACCGTAAAGGTTTTGCAGGTCACTACGGACTTGAGCGTTATGAGATGATTGAAGCTTATAACTTAGGAAGTCAGGTTCCTAATGAGGAATTTATCCAGAAAGCGCTTGAGTTAAAGGCAGATGTTCTCCTTGTATCTCAGACTGTTACACAGAAGGATGTTCATATTCAGAACCTTACAGAATTAATCGAGCTGCTTGAAGCAGAAGGATTAAGAAGCAAGTTTGTTGTTTGTTGCGGCGGTGCCCGTGTAACACATGAGCTTGCAAAGGAATTAGGCTACGATGCAGGCTTTGGTGCAGGCAAGTATGCTGACGATGTGGCTACATTTGCTGTGACAGAGATGGTTAAGCGCGATATGAAATAATTACGCCTATTTATTTTAAATAGGAAGCTTTTCTTCCCTTATTATTAAATAAAGCAGTCCAAAGGAAAAGGGCAGTTCGAATCATGGGGTGATTCGGGCGGCCCTTTTTCCGATGTTAAGAGTTGTATAGGATAAAAAACATTAAAAAAGCCAAAGTTTATATGGAAAAAATTATAATTCAATGGTACAATAATATCGCTAATATTGCTAAAAAAATAACATATACATAGGCTTGCCGATTGTGTTCGGTCAAGTGCAGATACATATTCAAAAGAATCAGGAGGAAATAAGATGCAGGATATTAAAATTTCAGACACAGTTGTTTATGTTGGTGCCAATGACAGAGATATTGATTTATTCGAAAGTCAGTATGTTGTTCCGAATGGTGTTTCTTATAACTCATATGTCATTTTGGATGACAAGATTACAATTATGGATACAGTGGATGAGAGAAAAACAGATGAGTGGCTTGCAAATCTTGACGAAGTGATTGGGGATAAAGAGGTTTCTTATCTTGTTGTGTCTCACATGGAGCCTGACCATGCAGCAAATATTCAGAAGCTGGTAGAAAAATACCCGACAATACAGATTATCGGTAATGTGAAGACTTTCAATATGATGAAGCAGTTCTTTGATTTTGATGTTGACAGCAGAAAAGTTGTTGTTAAAGAAGGCGATACGATTGAGCTTGGAAGTCACAAATTAAGCTTTTATATGGCGCCGATGGTACATTGGCCGGAGGTTATGGTAACTTATGAGTCAACAGACAAGATTTTATTCTCTGCCGATGGTTTCGGAAAGTTTGGTGCATTGGATGCAGACGAAGACTGGTCATGTGAGGCGAGAAGATATTATTTTAATATTGTAGGTAAGTACGGCGCACAGGTTCAGGCACTTCTCAAAAAAGCAGCAACCCTTGATATTCAGACAATTTGCCCGCTTCACGGTCCGATACTCAATGAAAATCTTGGATATTATATCGAAAAATATCAGGTTTGGAGTAGCTACGAGGCTGAGGATGACGGCGTTTTAGTTGCTTACGCTTCAATCCATGGCAACACAGCAAAGGCAGCAAAGAAAATGAAAGAAATTTTGGAAGCAAAGGGTGCAAAGAAGGTTGCCATTACGGACCTTTCAAGAGATGACATGTCAGAGGCTGTTGAGGATGCATTCAGATACAGCAAGCTTATTGTTGCTGCATCTACCTACGACGCAGGTGTATTCCCTTGCATGGAGGAGTTTTTACTTCATTTGAAGGCTAAAAATTATCAGAAGCGTACAGTGGGCGTTATTGAGAATGGTACATGGGCACCGGCTGCCGCAAAGTGCATGAAAGCCATTTTAGAGACTATGAAAAATGTAACAATCTGTGAAAATACAGTTTCTATTAAATCTGTGATGAAAGAAGATACTGTAGAAGCTATGAACGTACTTGCAGAGGAGATTTTAGCATAAAACGTTGTCTTTGTGTTTGTATTTGCGCGGCAGAGGCTGTTACGAATTTTTTGTGACACGCAGCGCATTTTTTGCTCGAGCTGCACGCCTATGGACGGCATTCGCCAAAACTCGCTTCGCTCAGACACTGGCTCGGTGCCGTCACTAGCTCAGCTCTCCGAAACTTCTGTCTTTGTATATCAGCACGGGTGGCAGCATATCATTTGACAGTGACAATAGCTTGCGCTTTCGTGATGAGAGCTGTGCTAGCGTTGGCACAAAGCGCTCTGGCGAAGCATTTGCGCGACTGCCAACAATAAGCGCACGGCTCGAATAGAAAGACGCTGCGTGTCACAAAAAATGATATGCTGCCACCCGTGCAGGAAATAAAAATAATAAAGTTTCAAATATGCTGTGTCGACAAACCTTAATTTTAATTCAGTTTCCGAAATACCGGGTCTGCCGGATAACCTCCATGGATTTTTTGAATACCGCGTTGGTTGGCGTCCTTTGAGTTTTTCCAGTCGGCATCTTTATTGCGGTAATCGTATTTATCAACAAACCATGAAATATCAGCGGCAACTCTGTCCATATTTTCTTCCATCAGGCGGAAAAGCTCAGGATAGAGCTGCTTTTTTTGATTTTCGGAAAGCTTTTCTTCAGCCATTTCAATGACGTCTTTAAAATGATGAAGACAAAAGCCTTTGGAATTTTTGAATAATTCAAAAAAGTCTTTGTCCTTTGTGGCGAGCTGCAAAAAAGTGTCAATATAGCGCGGATATTTTGAATGAAAGTGATTGCAGACATAGCAGGTAGATTCTTTAGTTTCAATCCATTGCCCGATATTTGTCTGAGCTTTGTCATGAATTTCTGAGGTTTTAAGCCGCTTTAGCATGGATGACTTTTGTGGTGAAAAGCTTTTAAGCTGATTTTTTAATTCTTTTGTCATTTTTTGATAATAGGTGTCAAGCATGAGGGCAACACCGAGCTGATTGCCGTAGTCGTACATCATTTTGTGATGGTGGCGGCAAAAACCGAGCTTATCCGTATCCTCGCGAATATCAGCCTCCATATAGGCCGGACCTAAAATAAAAGAAATAGCCTCCTGTTCAAGCTGACGTTCAATAAAGCAGAAGGGACATTCGTCATCAGCTTTAAAGGCATCAATGACGGGAATTGTGTAAATATTTGTTTTCATAGCAGC
This sequence comes from uncultured Lachnospiraceae bacterium, assembly GCA_902489925.1. Classification (GTDB taxonomy): domain Bacteria; phylum Bacillota; class Clostridia; order Lachnospirales; family Lachnospiraceae; genus Scybalocola_A. The sequence continues at coordinate 11,834 of CABUBX010000043.1, forward strand.
CTCCGATGGGGTATATTTTACATGTATTTATCAAATATTATACTACAGTTTTTTTGCTGATTAAAGCGGAAAACACATCGTTTGAAGAAAGAGCGCGTGTTTAATGTGAAATCATCTGTCAAATTTTAAAAAAGTACTTTACAAGTTGGAAAAATTATGATAGAATCTAATCTGTTGTCACAGCAATGTGGCGATGCGATAGTTGCCCAGATAGCTCAGTCGGTAGAGCAGAGGACTGAAAATCCTCGTGTCACTGGTTCGATTCCGGTTCTGGGCATGCTGTGCGGGTGTAGTTCAATGGTAGAACACCAGCCTTCCAAGCTGGATACGTGGGTTCGATTCCCATCACCCGCTTTAGAAAATATGCGCGAGTGGCTCAGTGGTGGAGTATCGCCTTGCCAAGGCGAGGGTCGCGGGTTCGAATCCCGTCTCGCGCTTCTTTTTTTGCCCGAAAATCCGATCATGGATTTTCGGGCTTTTTGATTTATAGGAAAGACCTTGCTGCGTCAAAGGCGATGACTTTATAGAGTAGCCTGTTTAAGCCTTAGAATTTAAAAAAGTATATATAATATCAAAAGAAATGAAAAAAAGAACAGTGGGGTAGATGGCCGGCGTGTTGGTGCTTTTATTATGCGCCTGCAGTCAAAAAGAGGAAGACTTAGGGGATAGTTATATTTTTGGGCAGGATAGCCAGTATTACTTTAACACTCAGGAATCAGACATAGGTAAGATTTACAGTGCGGTTTATGAAGCGGACTTAACAGGCTCGACAAGGGAAAATTCACGTTATCGTGTGGACAGATATAATTTGAATGGAAATACTCAAAAGCGGAGACTATTTTTGAAAAGAGCGGTGAATTTGGACAGATAAATGGGATGAAGGCTTATGGAAATAAAATTCATATGGCGGTTTCCTCTATGGAAGGTGTTTCTAATTTAATTTATGATATTCAGAGTAAGACCACAGAAGAATTTCCTGAAGAAATAGCAGGCGATTTAACGTTTTTTAAGAGATGAAAAGGCAATTTTAGCAGATGGGAAAGGGAATCAGATCGATATAGTGAATATACCTATTTCTCATATAAGATTTGCGAACGATGATTTGATTGCGAATGATAATCAATATGAGGTCCTTTATGGTTATGCCGAGCCAAATGAGCGGGCAGTTCAAATTTATGATAAAGACGGAAATTTTATGAAAGAAATAAAACTGGGGAATGAAAGTCTTCCGGCTTTAGGTATGAATAAAGACTATTATTTTTATTTAAAGACTTCAAAGAATCAGTCAGGGTATGAAATATGGGCAGTAGATTTACATCGTTTGGATGAGGAAAATCTTGAGGGTGAGCCGTTTTTTGCCTATGTGAATCCTACAGAAGTATCCGACAGTGAGATACAGTAGACGGTTTGTCAATGAAAAAAATTGTTTTGATAAGATATCGGGGCGGTTTAAAATGTAGTTTTCTAAAACTGCATTGATATTTTATCAAAAAATAAAGAAAAAAATCAAAAAAAGTTATTGACATTTTCTTAGATATACGGTATACTATCACTTGTCCTTGAGAGATAACAAGAACAGAACTTCATAAGTTTTATGCGCGAGTGGCTCAGTGGTGGAGTATCGCCTTGCCAAGGCGAGGGTCGCGGG
>CABUBX010000044.1 GCA_902489925.1 uncultured Lachnospiraceae bacterium
TTCAGGCCGAGGACAAAGGCGTGGCAGTTGTGGCGTGCATCCCAGTATTTCTTTTTTGTGGCCTCAATAAAAGCAAGCGCCTCGTCTTCTGTGGCGATGGGGCAGACGGTGGCGATAAAACGGGATTTTTTTTCTGTGATTTCACCGCTGCCGCCGCTGTAGGTGATTTTATATGATTCGGGTAAAGAAAGTTTATTTTCCATAATGACTCCTTGTTAAAAATCGAATATATTGTTTTTATTGTATCACAACTGTAAGGTTTGGGAAATATCTAAAAATAGAACAAAAATTATGACTTTTTTATGAAGAATTGATGATGCGGCAAATTTGCTCTTTATTTCATAAAAATAATTTGATATAATTGATAAATGAGCAGATATAAACAAGGCATCAGTGTGCCTGTCTGCAGGCAATAAGAAAAGGAGGAAGCCTTGATGGACTATAGTAAACATGGGATAGATAAGAAAAAACGTCAGATTCAGTCCAGTGTGCCAAAAGCAGGAAAGAAACTGAATTTTACGATTTTTCGAGTAATTATTATTGCGATTCTTTTAGTCGCGGTTGTTGGTGTCAGCGCCGGTGTGGGCGGTATTAAAGGTGTGATTGACAGTGCACCGGAGATTAATATAGATGATGTTGCACCAAAGGCCTTCAAGTCCTATTTGTACAATCAGGATGGCTCAACAGCGGTGGAATTGGCGGAGACCGGTGCCAACCGTATCGAGATAGGGATTGACGGCATGTCAGAAAATTTACAAAATGCCTTTATTGCGCTGGAGGATGAGCGCTTCAGAGACCATAACGGTATTGACATGAAGGGTATTTTAAGAGCCTTTGTTGTCGGGGTGAAAAACGGCAATTTTTCAGAGGGTGCCAGTACGATTACACAGCAGCTTTTGAAGAATAACGTCTTCTCTGGAGGTAATGAGGGAAATTTCCTCTTGAAATTAAAGCGTAAGTTTCAGGAACAGTATCTTGCACTTCAGCTTGAAAAAGAGATGGACAAGGACGATATATTGGCTGCCTATCTGAATACAGTATTTTTGGGACAAAACTGTTACGGTGTCGAGGCGGCTTCAAGATTTTACTTTAACAAGCATGCTTCAGAGCTGGATGTTGCGGAAAGTGCCGTGATGGCAAGTATTGTGCAGAATCCGTCCGAATTTGACCCATATTTGTACCCTGAACAAAATCAGAAAAGACGTAAAGAAGCGCTTAGAAAGATGAAGGAACAGGGGTATATTACCGAGGAAGAATATAACACAGCCATTGGCGAAGGTGTATATAATGAGATAAAGACGAATGTCGAAAACTATAAGGCAGAAAATAACAAGCAGTATACTTATTATCAGGATGCGGCAATCAAGGAACTTATTGAGGATTTGATGGAATACTATGGGTATACAGACAATCCTGAGACGACAAATGTCAACGAGGCTTATCAGCAGGCAAAGCATAAGCTTTACAGCGGCGGCTTTAAGATTTATCTTGCACAGGATATAGCGATTCAAAAGATATGTGATGATGCCTATGCCGATGAAAGCAATTTTCAGGTGACAGACTGGCTTTTAGACTGGGCGATGACCGTAACGGTAAAAAATGGTGACGGGGTTGAGCAGACAAACTATTCTGTACAGATGCTTGAGAATTGGCTTAAACAGCAAAGAGGCTCATATACGAGACTTTACAAGGGCATGAGCAAGGAGGAAGCCGAGGCTATGGCTGCCGAGGATATTGCCCAGTATAAGGCATCTTTGAATATTCCTGCAGATGCAAAGATTGATGAGCGGACAGAGTTTACTGTGCAGATGCAGTCAGCTTTTGTGCTGCTTGACCAGCATACAGGCTATGTTAAAGCGATTGTCGGCGGGCGCGGTGAGAAGAAGGATAGTATGAGCTTTAACCGTGCGACTGATATGACGCGTCAGCCGGGTTCAACTTTTAAGATTTTATCAACCTATGCGCCGGCTTTAGATGTTAAAGGCGATACACTGGCATCGACAAAGGTTGACAAGGTGTATGTAGGTTATGGCGGGCATCAGGTCAACAACGTTGATATGGTATGTACGAACGGACCGATTACTTTCAGGCGTGCCATTGAGCAGTCGAAGAATACGATTGCGTCGTGGGTCATGGATGAAGATGTCACACCGGAATTTGCCTATAACTTTTTGATTGAGCGCTTCGGCTTTACAACGCTTGTACCGGAGGACAAAGTTGTTTCTATGGCAATCGGCGGTATTACGAATGGTGTGACGCCGCTTGAGATGACAAATGCCTTCGCGGCCATTGCCAATAAGGGTATTTATACAAAGCCTGTATTTTATACAAAGGTTGTTGACCATGACGGCAATGTGATTATTAATAATGAGGTTTCAGAGACGCATCAGGCGGTGAAAGAGTCCACAGCATTTTTACTGACAAGTGCAATGCAGGATGTTGTTACAGGCGCCTATGGTACAGCACACCAGGTAGCGCTTAACAATATGCCTGTGGCAGGTAAGACAGGTTCTACAGAGTACAGACGAGACCATTGGTTTATCGGATACACACCGTATTATACGGCGGGTATTTGGTTTGGCTTTGATGACAATACGCCAATCAAGAGCAGAACATGGGATTATTATGGACAGCAACGCTTATGGAGAAAGATTATGAGTCAGGTTCATGAAAATCTTGAGCGCAAGGAATTTGAGGTGCCGGAATCGGTTTCTAAAACCTATATTTGTACGGAAACAGGCAAGTTGGCAACCAACAGATGCGGAAGTAAGGTTTATGAGTATATAGCTACAGACAATATGCCTGAGTATTGCAGTACATGTGTTTATGTGCCTCCCGAAACAGAGACAGAAACAGAAACAGACAGTGAATCGGATACAGTGACACCGGCACCGGATACAACACCGCCGGATACGACACCGGTACCACCGGCACCGGACACGACACCGCCGGCACCGGATACAACGCCTCAGGTAACACCGGTACCGTAAAGGTTGGCAGACATAAAACATCATAAAAATCGAGAGAATATTTTACAGCCGGCATAGAGACTTTGTGCTTTATGGCGGCTGTTTTTCTTTGAGGAAAGTATAAATTTACAGTATATGGGAGGATTGAAAGTATGGAAACATCAGCAAAGGAAGCCAGAAAAGTGCTTCGTGAGGTTGAAAAGGCCGTCATCGGAAAAAATGATTGTGTGGAAAAGGTCATGGCTGCCATATTGGCAGGTGGTCATATTTTGATTGAGGATATTCCGGGTGTTGGAAAAACAACGTTGGCGATGGCATTTTCAAAGGCAATGGCGCTTGAACAAAAGCGTATGCAGTTTACACCGGATGTACTTCCGAGTGATGTGACAGGGTTTTTTATGTATAGAAAGGAAACCGGAAAGTTTACCTATATGCCGGGACCGGTGATGAGCAATCTTTTTCTTGCTGATGAAATCAACAGAACATCGCCAAAAACCCAGTCGGCGCTTTTGGAGGTTATGGAGGAGGGGCGTGTGACGATTGACGGTCATGCCCTTGAGGTGCCTGAGCCGTTCACGGTTATTGCAACGCAAAATCCGGCAGGCTCGTCAGGAACACAGAATCTTCCGGAATCCCAGCTTGACCGTTTTATGATTTGCATCAGCATGGGATATCCCGACATTCATGAAGAAATCAGTATTATTAAAAGTCATTACAAACAGCATCCTCTGGATAAAATTACGCCTGTCATTGATAAAGCTGCACTTGTAGTTTTGCAGCGTCAGGCTCAGCAGGTATTTGTCCATGATGCGGTTTATGAATATATTGCCCGTCTTGTGACGGCAACAAGAAAGCATGAGCTGTTGAAGCTTGGCATAAGCCCGAGAGGTACACTGGCACTGTGCCGTATGGCTCAGGGCATGGCCTATCTCAGAGACAGAGATTATGTTCTGCCGGAAGATGTTGCCTATGTTTTTCCTGATGTTGCCTGCCATCGTATGTTATTACATTCAAAGGCAAGAGTGACACAGGTAACTGCAGCGGATATTGCGGAGGACATTTTGGCTTCGGTGGCAAAGCCGGTGCCAAGAAACAGAAGGCAGGGATAAGATGAAAAAGTTAATCGGCTGCATTCTTATGATGGCAGCAACCCTTTATATTGCGGTGATGTATTCACCTGTGTGGCTGGCAAATATTTTAGCCGCAGAAATTATTTTTGTGTCGGTCGGGGCACTGCTTTGTCTGATATTCAGATTCGGTATTCGGGTATCTCTTAAAACACCAGTGCCGGTGACTGAAAAAGGCGGAAAGGCCGAAGCCTATATACATATTCAAAATAAGCTTATACTGCCTGTACCAAAGGTGACAGTGACAGCCATAATATATAAGAACGGGAAGAAACAAAAAGAGAAAAAAACGGTGTCGGCAGCTGTGGACGCAAGAAAAGAAACCGTAGTTCCGCTCAAAATAGACTGCGATTTATGCGGTTTTGTTCAAATACAAATTCAAAAATCAAAGGTGACGGATTATTTCAGGCTTTTATCATCAACTAAAAGATTAGATATCCACAAGGAAATATCGGTGCTTCCTAGACTTTTGCCGGCAGCCGTGGAGGTCGTATCAAGCTTTCGATATTTTTACGGCGACAGTGATGTGTATGCGGATGACCGAAGCGGGGACGATGTGTCACAGATTTTTGAGATACGACCGTACCGCGCAGGGGATAAGATGCAGAAAATCCACTGGAAGCTCAGTGCCAAATCAGACGAAATGATGGTCAGGGAATACAGTGACCCGGTAGGCTATGCCATCGTTATTTTTCTTAATCTATATACGGATGGCACATATGACGAAAAACATCGGGATGCGGCACTTGAAGCGGCAGCGGCGCTTTCATGGACTTTGCTTCAGCTTGAATATACGCATATTGTGTCATGGGTCGGCAAGCGCGGAAGACTTATACGCTACAAAATGGCTGAAGCCGGCAATATTTATGAAATGCTGGCAGAGGCTGTGAAGGCGAAGCCCCACAGCTTTATGCGTCCGGCGTCAGCGTTGTACAATGAAAAGTACGGTGTGGCAAGTTACCACACCTTTGTGGAGGTGAATATGAAGCCGGAAGTGATTTTGAGAGAAGATGAGCATTTGCCGCTGTCGGCAGATAAACTCGAGGAAAGTCTTTTGACACTAAATATGGAGATATAGCTTATGAAAAAGAAGAAAAATCAACAGACTCCGCCGGTGTTTATAGCTGTAAAACTTATTTTTCTTATTGCAGTCGGTGTCGGGGCGGCCATGATGGCAGAACAGCTGACCGGGGTGCCCGGGGAGACAATACCCCTTTTGACGGCGATAAGTGCCGCCACAGTCTTTACAATTATAGTGGAATTTTTGGTGAAGGCAAGGGCGCTGCGAAGCTTTTTGCTTGTCGGTCTCTGGTTTGTATTTGCATGGATGAACAGAGCCAAGCTTATCAAGGGGGCACAGATTGCAGCAGTGTTTGTCATTCAAACCGCCGAGGATTATTTTAACCGTGTTAAGGGAAGTAATATGCTTTGTGAGCCTGAGGATATCGAGGCGGTAACGGTATTTCTCATTGCTGTGATGGTGGTGTGGCAGGCTTTGCTGACGGCAATAAATTTAAAGAAAAACCGGCCTGTAGTTACGGCATTGCCTACAGCTTTGTTTACGGCAGCGCTGCTTGCGATAGGGGAGGTACCGTCGGCGATGTCGGTTGTTGTGAACGCTGTTGGCTTTTTAGGTCTTGTGTCTATGAACTATGCCGCAGGAGGCAGCTATAAGGCGGCGCTTAAATGTACAGCTTTTGCCTGTCTCATTTTTGCGGCTGTGACAGGCTGTGTGGTATGGGCAATGCCGGAGGACGGCTACTTAAATGAAGCCAATAAAGAAAGTATCCGGGAGGCTGTTAAAGAAAAATATGCCGAGCTTGGAGAATATATTGAAGAAAATGGCTTTAATCCGTTAAAGCAAAGCTTTGGCATCAGTGAAGGACGGCTGGACAGGGCAGGAGATTTGGAATACACCGGAGAAACGGTGATGCGCGTGACGATGGGGCGGTATGCCAACAGTCCGATTTACCTGAAGGCTTACGGTGCGGGGATTTTTAAAAATAACCGATGGCGTGAGACGGATGCGGGCGATGCCGTGACAGAGGATATGCTCATAGATATATGGAATATCGGATATGAGACTTTAGGACGGGATGCTTCGTGGCCGATGCTTATTGAGCCGGAAGTTTCTGTAAAGGGACATTTGTACATACCGTACGGCACCCATCTTGGGGGGAAAAGCCGTCTTTCAAATGAGGGCTATGCGCTGCGCCTTGACGGCGGTCAGAGTGAACCGCTCGACTATTCCGGACCTTTTTTTGAAATGATGAGCGATGTGGACGGCTATGCTTTTTACCGCGGTGATAGCAGTGATGTGCGAAAGTACAATGAGTATGTCAGGGAAAATTATTTATCTACAGATGGAATGTCAGAGCGCTTTAAGACAGATTACAAAACATCTTTAAGCGGCAGCGCAGCGGCTGTGACCGATTATATTCAAAGACGATTTGACGATGATGGTATTTTTTATACACTTGAACCGGGGAGTATGCCTTATAGCGGCAACGTGATAGAATATTTCCTTTATGAAAATAAAAAAGGTTATTGTATGCATTTTGCGTCTGCGGCAGTGATGATTTACAGATTAAACGGGATTCCGGCACGGTATGCCGAAGGCTATGTCATTCCTCAGGGAAGTTTTAAGCAGAAGGCTTCCGGCTATGATAACGGCGACGGGGCTGTGTTTGTATCAGAAGTCAGAGATTATCAGGCACATGCGTGGCCGGAGATTTATATTGATGACTTTGGATGGGTGCCTGTGGAGGTGACGCCGGCCTATACAGGAGACAATATGTCTTGGCTGCCGTCTGATACGGATGAGACGCAGCAGGAAAGCTACGAAAGCGAAACAGAGACTGAAAGCAAAGAAAGCAGTACCTCGGAAGAAACGAGAGCTGAGACTGAAAATAAAGAAAGCAGTCAAAATGACAGTAGTGTATCAGAGAGTGATAACCGTGAAAATGCTGGAAAGGACTGGGGTGTCGGAACTTTAGGTGAAGGCGGCTTAGGTAAGAAAGGGATTTCGCTGCCGTCATGGGTTTTGAAGACTTTGCTTATAACAGCTTTAATGGCAGCTGCCTTAATTATGGCAGCAGTGATAACGTCAGTCAGACAAAAAAGAACACGGGCGCTGCTTAAAGCACCTTACGGACGGAACCTTGCAGACACGCTTTGCCGATATACAGTACGTTTTCTTACGGCGGCAGGCGTAACCTCGGCAAAAGAAAATGATGTGAAAAAGATGCTTTCGGAAATAAGAGAAAAAGCACTTTCGGTTGATGAAAATGCATTGGCCGATATGATGGATAAGCTTTTAAAGGCAGCGTACAGCCGCGACGGTTTAAGTGAAGAAGAATACGTCTATATCGTGCGGCTTTATGAAAAACTTTCCGGGGAAATCTATGAAACATTGAATCATGTTCAAAAATTTAAAGCAGATGTTATTTACTGTCTGCCTCACGGAAATAATAAAGGAGAATAGGTATGTATAAAAAAGTGGTTGAAAACTATGTGCCAATCAATGAGCAGGAGGTGTCAGATAAAATAATGATGCTTGAATTGATTGACAGTATCGGCGATAAGATTCTAACAAGGGAGAGTATGGCGGCTCATATGACGGCATCGTCGATGATTTTTAACAGAACAAGGGATAAGGTACTGATGATTTACCACAATATTTATAAATCCTTTGCATGGACGGGCGGTCACAGTGACGGCGAGCACAATTTGCTTTATACGGCGGCTAAAGAGGCGATGGAGGAAACAGGACTTAAAAGTCTGCGTCTTATTCCTGTTTCGGCAGCAAAGAACGGGAAAACAGAAGATATAATTTCAGATGTATCGTATCATCGCTGGGCAGAGGACAGCGTTTGTGCGGCGGCCTCCATTGATGTTCTGACAGTAAACGGCCATGTTAAGCGTGGAAAATATGTTAGCTCACATCTTCATTTGAATGTGTCTTATCTTTTTGAGGCTGACGAGTCGGAGGCAATTTGCTGTAAACCGGATGAAAATAGTGCGGTTGCATGGATAGAATGTTCAAAGCTTTCGGAGGCTGTAGATGAACCGTGGATGATTCCAATCTATAATAAACTGATTAAACGAGGGCTAAATTTTCAGTAAGGTAACAAAATAATAGTAAAAATAGAAAAATAATGGAAGAACGAGGATGATTATATGAATATATAACATCCCCGTTTTGGTGATTATATACAAATTTAATAGTCAAAAATCTACAAATCCCACAAAAAAGGATAAAAGAGTTGACAATATGCATAAATGGTGTTAATCTGTACCTATAGAAATGTTAAGTAACATATGAAAAAGAAAAGGAAACTTAAAGGAGGGAGGCATACAATGGCGGTAAAAAACACAGTGTCTATGCAGGATATTGCCGATCAACTCGGTGTCAGTAAAGTGACTGTTTCCAAAGCACTCAACGGCAAAGAAGGCGTCGGCGAGGAGATGAAGGAACGCATTTTGCGCATGGCAGAGCATTATGGCTATATGCTTCCCGACTATGGACAGCGCAAGGCGAAAAAAGTCGGCATAATTATGAGTGACCGTTTTAATTCAGGTGATGCCGGAAGATTTTACATGAGCATGTACGGCGAAATTATGAACGAGCTTCGCAGGGAAAATTGTTCGGGAATTATGATGACACCGAACAGAGACAGTCTGGACCGGGATATGGAGACAATTGAATTGCCGGGTTTTTTTGACGGACTTATTCTTCTTGGAATTTTAGAAAAAGATGTTCGCAAACGTATTGTCAATGTGTCGCTTCCGAAGGTTTTTGTAGATGTTTACGATGAAAGACATCGTTCGGATTCGGTTGTTACAGAAAACATTTACAGTACATATGAGCTGACTTCTTATTTATTCGGAGAAGGTCACAAAAACATCGGATTTGTGGGAACCATTGGAACGACAACAAGTATTAATGACCGTTATCTGGGATATTTCAGGGCAATGCTTGAGCAGGGAATTACCCCGAAGACGGAGTGGCTTATTCCTGACCGAAGTGAATCGGGTCAGGCCATTGTGCTGAAGCTTCCGCATGAGCTTCCGACGGCGTTTGTATGCAATTGTGATGAGACGGCTTTCCGTCTTGTCAAGGCTTTAAGGGCAAGAGGCGTCAAGGTACCGGAGGAGGTTTCAATCGCAAGTTTTGATAATGATATTTATGCAGAGCTTTGCGAACCGAAGCTGACAACTGTTGCGGTGAATATCGAAGAAATCGGACGGGTAGCGGCAAGGCGTATGGTGCGGTATATGGATAAGCCAAAGAAAACAATCGGTGAGGTTTTCCGTATACCGGGCAAGATGATTATCCGTGATTCTGTCAGAAATCTGACGAAATAAGCTGTGGCAGTAACATAAATAACATAAAAAAGGAGGATGAAATTGTGAAAAAGGGAGAAATGAAAAAAGTGAAAAAGCATCGCTGGAGTAAGAATGATACCGAACTTACAGTGCTGGCAATTCCCACAGCCATATGGTACGTTCTCTTTTGCTTCATTCCGATGTTCGGTCTGGTCATTGCCTTTAAGAACTATAAGATGGTACCTGGACAGAATTTTATTCAGAACCTGTTTACAAGTGAATGGTATGGATTTAAAAACTTTGATTTCTTAATTAAGTCCAACGACTTGATGGTTATCTTGAGAAACACGATTCTCTACAATTTGGCGTTTATCGTACTTGGTATGATTATTTCTGTGGGATTGGCGATTATGATTAGCTTAATTCACAGCAAGAGAAAGTCCAAAGTGTATCAGACATTGATGTTCTTCCCATACTTTATGTCATGGGTAGTTGTTGCCTACTTCCTCGATGCTTTCTTAAATCAAAATAACGGTTTGATTAACAGCATGTTAAAGGATGGCGGTAATGAGCCGATTCAGTGGTACATGACTGCGGGGGTGTGGCCGGCAATTCTTATTTTCATGTACTTATGGAAATCGACAGGTTATAACATGGTTATTTATCTGGCAAGTATTTCCGGTATTGATACGACACTTTACGAAGCGGCTGTTGTGGACGGTGCTAACAAGCGTCAGCAGGTATGGTACATTACTTTGCCTTGCTTAAAGAGCGTTATTATTATGATGTTTATCTTAAATGTCGGCAAAGTATTTTATTCGGATTTCGGTCTGTTCTTCCAGCTGGCACAGGGGGCTAAGGGTTCTATCTTCCCTACAACGGCGACAATCGATACATATGTATATAACGCAATTCGGTCTTCGACGCCAATTGGTATGACGGCGGCGGCAACCTTCTTCCAGTCGGTAGCCTGCTGTATTACAATTCTTCTTGCCAACTGGATTGTAAAGAAGATTGATGAAGACAGCGCAATTATTTAAGGAGGGAGAGAAGATTATGGCAAAGACTAAAGATATGGAAATGGGCAGTGAATCTGCATTAAACCGAATCTCGAAGCCGACAAACCTCTGCTTCAATATTATATTTGCAATACTTGCGATTGTATGTATCATCCCGGTAATATTCATTTTTATGATTTCCATTTCCTCAGAACAGTCTATTCAGGAAATCGGTTACCGTTTTTGGCCGGAGGCTTTTTCGGCAGACTCTTATCTCTTTCTGTGGAATGAGATTGAGACAATTGTAAGAGCGATTGGCGTATCTGTTCTCGTTACTGTTGTCGGTACAGCTATTGGTCTTATGCTGACAGCAACAATGGGCTATGTGCTCTCACGTTCGAACTACAAGCTCAACGGATTTTTCACAATACTTGTGTTTATTCCGATGATTTTCAACGGTGGTATGCTTTCAGCCTACGTTGTCAACACACAGCTTTTACACTTAAAGGATACAATTTGGGCGCTTATATTTCCGCTTTGTGTTTCATCCTTTAATGTTGTTATCTGTAAGACTTATTTTAAAACAAATATTCCGGAGGCGATTATTGAATCTGCACAGATTGACGGTGCTTCTCAGTTTTCTATTTTCGGAAGAATTGCAATTCCGTTATCCAAACCGGTGTTATCAACAATCGCTTTGTTCTTAACTTTCGGTTACTGGAATGACTGGTTCCAGTCATCTTTGTATATTACAAACAGAAAGCTGTATTCTTTACAGGCGCTGCTTGACAGTATACAAAGAAGTATCGAGAAGATGGCTAGCAACCCGGCACTTGGCGTAAGTATGGCTGAGTATGTCAACTCCATGCCGAAAGAGGGTGCACGTATGGCGATGGCTATCATTATCATTATCCCAATTGCCTGCACATATCCGTTCTTCCAGAAATACTTTATTTCCGGTATTACAATCGGTGCGGTTAAAGGCTGATATTTGTATGAAACGCCTCGGCGTTTTTATAGAAGGCGATGCCTTCATGAAAAATTAAATGTATCATTCAAAGAGCTGCCTATGGGCGGCAGAGGAGGAAAAACTATGAAAAAGAGACAGTTAGCTGCATTAACGATGGCATCTGTAATGGGCTTAGGGGCATTGACAGCCTGCGGTAATTCAAACAATGGCGGTACACCTCAGACAGGCGGCGGAGACAATGCTGCACCGACAGACGAAGTTGTAACACTTAAATGGATTCAGGTAGGTAACGGACAGCCTGAAAACTACGAGGCATGGCTTGCTCAGATTAACCCATACCTTGAAGAAAAAATTGGTGTAAATCTTGAGATGGAAATCGTGCCATGGGGTGACTGGGACAGCCGCAGAAGCGTTATCACAAACTCCGGAGAAGCATTTGACATTCTTTTCACAGACCAGGCAAGATACAATGCAGAAGTATCTACAGGTGCTTTTCTTGATATCACAGATTTAGTTCAGTCAGCATCACCTGAGCTTTACAAAATGATTCCTGAAGATTATTGGCAGGCAATGGCTGTACAGGGCAAGATTTACGGTGTGCCTGCTTACAAAGACAGCTCAATTACACAGTACTTTATCTGGGACAAGGATGTTGCTGATAAATACAATATCAACATCGAAGAAGTTAAAGATTTCGAAGGCTTATACGATGCATTAAAGACAATCAAAGAAGGCGAAGGCGGCTCACCATATTACATGGCAAAAGAAGGCGCAGATATGCTTCTTTCATGGTATGACCAGTTAGGTGCATCTTTACCGGCACTCGGTGTTAAATATGATGATGGCGAAAAGAAGGTTGTAAACCCTCTTGAAGATGAAGAAATCTTAAAGAATATGGATGTTATCCACAAGATGTACAAAGAAGGCATCATCAACGGTGATGCACCGACAGCAGACAGCCAGAACAAGTACAGAACATTCTTTACAGCTCAGGGTTGGAGTGGCGCAGCAGCTTCTAACTGGGGACCAAATAACGGTATTAAAAATTGTGTAGCTATTCAGTACGGTGATACAGTTGTATCCAACACATCTGTTCGTGGTTCAATCAGTGCAATTTCTGCAAACTGCAAGTATCCTGAAAAAGCACTTCAGTTACTTGAACTTGTAAATACAGATACAAAGGTTCGTGACCTTCTTTACTACGGTGTTGAAGGCGAAGACTTCGAATACACAGAAGACAAGAAAGTTAACAGACTTACAACAAGCTGGTCAATGGCAGGCTACACACAGGGTACATTCTTCAACGTATCACTTCTTGCAACTGATGAGAAGAATCAGTGGGATGAGGTTAAAGCTTTAAATGAAGCTGCAACACCATCTGTAATGATTGGTTTCGACATGGATACAAGCAAGGTTGAGACAGAGCTTGCAAATTGCCGTGCCGTATACGAAAAATATAAATCAGAGTTCTGGACAGGCGCTCAGAATCCTAGAGAATTAGTTAAAACAATTCATGACGAATTAGAAGCAGCAGGTTGGGAAACAATCCGCGCAGAAGCTCAGGCACAGATTGACGCTGCCAAATAAGAGTAAAAGTAATGAACAGGGGCATTTTCAAACAGGGAATGCCCCTGTTTGAAAATACGGAGGAAAAAAGATGTATCTTATACCAAAACCGAAAGAATTAGTGTGGCGTACGGGCGAGTGCTTTTTGCCTTATGCCGGTGAAATTGTAACAGAAGGTTTAAACGACAGACAGCTTGACGGCTATGCAGGACTTCTCAAGGATGAGCTGAAGGCATCGGCAGGCTTTGATTATACGATACGCAGAGTGTTTGGCCGCGGACCGATATTTTTAAAAAATAATACGGCGATGAAGGAACAGCAGTACAGACTGACTGTGGAAACAAAAAAAATCACAATAGAGGGTGGAAGTCTTGACGGCATTTTATACGGTATACAGACTTTAAGACAGATTTTGCGTCAGAAGGGCGCTGTCATTCCGTGCCTTGTGATTGAAGATTTTCCGGATATTAAGGCAAGAGGCTATTATCATGATGTGACGAGAGGTCGTGTGCCTAAGCTTTCA
>CABUBX010000045.1 GCA_902489925.1 uncultured Lachnospiraceae bacterium
CTGTCGAATTGCGTACCTCAAGCCGCACAAGATTTTTTACTCCATGAATCTGTAATTCCGCTGTATCTTCTATAGTGATAACACGTTCATCTTTAGGGATATAGCCCGCCAGTGCATTCAAAAGCGTCGTCTTTCCTGTACCTGTTCCCCCCGATACAAAAATGTTATAGCCTGCCTGAACAAGCTTTTCAAGAACACCTGCTGCCTCACTACTGATAGCTTCCCAAGCAATCAACTTTTCCATTGTAATTGCATTCTCCGGAAACTTTCGAATGGTTAATATAGGACCGTTTAGAGCCACCGGTTTAAGCACAATATTGACACGCGAGCCATCCGCAAGGCTCGTATCGACAATCGGCGATGCCTCATTAACATGGCGGTTAGCCCTCGCTACAATCTGCTGAATAACATCCTCCAGCTTTTGTGCCGAATCAAAGCTTTTTTCAAACTTATAAATTCTTCCGCTCTTTTCATAAAAAATACTTCCCGCCCCATTAACCATAATTTCTGATATATTTTTATCATCAATTAACTCCTGAAGTACATCAAGACGTCTTATTGCATTGAATAATTCCTGTTTTAAAGTCAGCTTTGTTGCCGTACTCATATATTGCTCGCGACTCCGCTTCAAAATAATTTCATCAATAATATCTGCAATTTCCTCGTCTTGCCATTCTTTATGAAAATCTAAATGCTGCATAACTTCTTTGCGAAGACTCTCCTTTAAGCTATAGTAATCCATCAAATCCCCCCTGTCGAATCTGCAAGCACCATCTTTACTTTCTGAAGCTTTTTATCAATACCGCTCTCCGAAAAAAGTGCCAGCATGTTTTCAAATCGGCGCACCCGCGCCAGCTCTGCATTATCCTCCGTATATGGCACATACACCGTCCGCGCCAACTCAAAAATAACCTGAAACCATATGAGCATATCTAAATCCAAAACTACATTATCATACAGATTGCAATTTAAAATCTGTGTCATAAAATCCCGCATCTCATCACTATGCATATCCCATAAATCTGAAGGGCAGGCAGCTGTCATAAGCATGTCATAGCCATCTTTTTGCACAACCAGCCGCTCAAGCTCTCCGCCAAGAGGCTTCTTGGCCTTATAAAGATATATAAGCTCAGATAGACCGCCTCCTTCCCCATCCTCTTTTGAAAATTCTTCAAATTTCAACATCAGCACCCGTCCTTTTTCGGCATAGGTTTTACATAAGTTTATGCAAAACCGCGTCTTTCCTATACGTCTTATCGGAGAATAAACACAATCCAACACCGCCATCCTCTCGCCTTTTTCTTTGTAAATCACATCCTCCCTGTCCAAACAATGACGAATTAAAAGTTCATACAACTCCCCTGCTGACTGATATTTGTCAACATGTAAAAATTCTTCGTATACCCTGCTTGCGTCGCCCTCATCAAGAACAATCACACGGTCATTTTTAAGTGTCTTTATCTCCTCTCTGAGCAAAGACGATGCAATAAGCAAAAATCCTTCTTTAATGTCCTGCAAAAACCCCAATTCTTCCCCGCCATACGTCCGTATAAGAAAGGGAGAAGCCCGCCGTCCCATAAGATAATGTGAAAGCCGATTAACATAGATTTCATCCTTGTCGTAAATACATAAAGGTGTATTTTTCATGCACTCCCCCCGCTTTCATTCATACTGTAAAAAGTATTCTCATATACAGTGCTGCCGCTGAAGCTGTCATCGGAACAGTCATATGAATACAGGCCGCCCTGTCTTTATCGAAAAAGTTCATATAAATCGGTTTATCATTTGTGGAAAAATTTTTGATAAAATTAAGAAAATAAAAGAAACGCTGCTGTAAATAGCGATTTGTCATTATACGATATACAGATACCGCTGCCGCCAAAACAAATGTCAGGGCAATCATATACGCACTGTCGCGAAAGCCCAGATAAAAGCCGGCCATCGAAAACAACTTAATGTCTGCCGCCCCAAGCATCGAATATCTGTACAAAACAAGAAATATCAAAGGCAATAACAGCCCTGCTATCTTATCTGCCTGCTCATGCCACTGAACACAGCTTACATTCAGCGCAATCCCGAAAGCCATCCCAAAGCAAATCCATCGATTCTTTACTTTAAAGGACTTCATATCCATAGCCGATGCTCTCAGTAAAATGCAAATAAGACTTAAATATCTCAGATGAAGCAATCCATCACCTCTTTATTCAATTATCTGTCTAAGACCTCTTTGGACTTAAACACTATCGTCTCCGGGGATAAAAAAGAATTTAGAATATTGAAGAATTTTATGGTTTGATTATAAACCGACGCACAATTTCTGTCTAGCCCTCAAACCCAAAAACTGTTCGTCAAAAACCGACATACCCCTGACCCAAATTAAAGACCCCCGATTGTTCCGTAAACAGCGCCTAATACGGCACATGCATCCGACAACCGGGGGACTTTCAACTAATGTTTAATTTTCTTATAAAAGTTTTTGTCACGTTTTCTTGCTTTAGTGCTTCTTGTCTCTCTCGGCTTCGGAGGCTCTGTATAATCAAACTCAAAAGCAACCGCACCGTACGCCGGCACATTGACCTCCATGGAATATTCATTCCAATCCCATGCCACCTTCTCCGCTATGACAGCATTGCTGTTGACAAGACCGCTTCCGCCATACTGCTTATGATCGCTGTTAAATACCTCACGGTAAGTCCCCGGGCAAAGGCAGGCAATTCTGTGGTTTTCATAAACAACCGGCGAGAAGTTAAAATGCCACAAAAGACACTTTTTCTTATTCTTTGTCATACGGCAGAATGTGAGCATATTGTGCGATACATCACCGCCAAACACCCACTTAAAGCCCTCCGGCTCGCAATCCAGCTCATAAAGCGCCGGGTGCGCCTTATAAAAGTGAAGCAAATCTCTATAATAGTTATTAAGCTGGCGGTTTTCCGGCTCATTGTCAAGCAAAAACCAGTCAAGACTTCTCTCCTCACTCCATTCTCTGAACTGGGCAAAATCCTGTCCCATAAATAGCAGCTTCTTGCCGGGATGTGCCATCATAAATCCATAGGCCGTTCTCAAATTTCCGAACTTATCATTCAAATCGCCCGGCATCTTGTTAATCATAGAGCATTTCAAGTGAACAACCTCATCATGAGAAAGTGTCAAAATATAATGTTCGGCAAAAGCATACTCAAAGCTAAACGTCAGCTCTCCGTGGTGATATTGTCTGAAATACGGGTCTTCCTTCATATAATTCAAAAAATCATGCATCCATCCCATATTCCACTTATATGTAAATCCAAGTCCGTCCTCCTCGGCAGGATAAGACACCTTAGGCCATGCTGTTGATTCCTCGGCAATAACCATCTTTCCCGGATTTCTCTGATTCAGAATAGAATTTAAGTGCTTTAAAAACTCCATCGCTTCATAGTTTTTATTGCCGCCATCCTTATTTGGCACCCACTGACCTTCTTTTTTGCCGTAATCAAGATAGAGCATCGAAGCAACCGCATCTACACGCAAACCGTCCACATGGAATTTTTCCATCCAAAATAAGGCATTGGCAACAAGGAAATTAACGACCTGCGGACTCTCATAATTAAAAATATAAGTGCCCCAGTCAGGATGCTCGCCTTTTCGGCTGTCAGGATGCTCATAAAGCGGCTGTCCGTCAAAACGTGCAAGTCCATGGGCATCTCTTGGAAAATGTGCCGGTACCCAGTCGAGGATTACGCCAATGCCTCTGCTGTGAAAATAATTCACCATATACATAAAGTCCTGCGGCGTTCCATAGCGCGATGTCGGCGCATAATACCCTGTCACCTGATAGCCCCATGAGCCGTCAAACGGGTGCTCTGCAATTCCCATAAGCTCTATATGTGTATACCCCATATAGTTTACATAATCTGCGAGCTCATGTGCAAGCTCTCTGTAAGTACGATACCCGCAGTTTGCGCCGGTTTCATCCTTTTTCCATGAACCGAGATGCACCTCATATATAGATACCGGTCTTATATAGGAGTTTTGTTTTTTCAGCACCTCCTCCCACGCCGTATCCGTCCACTCAAAGCTGTCAATATCCGTTACGATGGAGGCTGTCTCCGGACGCATCTGTGAATAATTGCCGTATGGGTCTGCTTTATAAATAATATCTCCGCCTGCAGTTTCAATGGCAAACTTATAAAGGTCCCCTTCCTTCACACCCGGAATAAAAAGCTCAAAAATCCCTGAAGTTTCCAGCTTATCCATCAGATTTTTCTTTGTATCCCAATCATTAAAGTCCCCGACAACGCCGACGGCCTTCGCATGCGGCGCCCACACTGCAAAATATACGCCTGCTTCCCCGTCTACAACCATCTTATGAGCACCAAGCTTTTCATAAATATCATAGTGACGTCCGAGATTAAATAAATATTCATCTAATTCGCTAATTTTGTGTTCCATACAAATTCCCCCCTTATCTATTCAGCCTGATTAATGCACCGTCATTGCCGCCGATTGTAAAATGAAGCTGTCCGTCGGCAATCTCTGCCGCCTCGCCGGTCAAAATGTTCACCGCAGTGTCTGCCGCCATCGGAAGTCTTATCCAAATTTCCTCCGGCTGACTGTCATTATTCAAAGCAACGATACTCACCTTATCCTCAAAACTTCTCATATAAACATACTGCTTATTTTTAAGAAGCAGCTCTTTATATTCCCCAAAGCTTAACTCGTCATACGCCGCCTTTGCACGGCACAAAGTTTTAATAAGCTTCGTAATCTCCGGATTAGGATTTTCGAAATGTTCAATATCTATGGCAGGCCTAAGCCCGTCGTCACTGCCGCCAATCTTACAGCCTTCAATTCCCCACTCAGAGCCGTAGTAGACAGACGGAATACCGAGTATCGTAAACAAGAAAATATAGACTGGCTTTAAATTTGCTTTAACTGTCAGTTTATTGTATATTCTGTCAACATCATGATTGTCAACAAAGTTGTATAAGTTTGCACCCCGGCAAAGACCGTAAGGCCCGAAAAGCCGTTGTACAGAATGAGCCATCTCAAAATAATTTTGAGTATTATGAGCAGAATAAATCCCCTTATGCAGCTCATAATTTGTCACCGAATGAAGCATACCGTCATTGACCCACCGGCTGTAATCCCCGTGGATAACTTCTCCCATCAGCCAAAACTCCGGCTTTAGCGTATCGGTAAGCGCACGCAGCTGCCTCATAAACTCAAAGTCAAGAACATTGGCACAGTCCAATCTTATGCCGTCTATATCAAACTCGTCTGCCCAAAAACGAACAACGGAAAGCATATAGTCCCTGACTGCCTGATTTTGCATATTCAGCTTCGGAAGCTGTGCGTGACCTTCCCATGATTCATAAGAAAAATCATCACCGTAAGCACTGTGCCCGTTAAAGTCTACCGAACAGTACCAATCCTTTGCCCAAGAAGTCCATTTATTCTCTATAAGATTTCTAAAAGCCTCAAAATCTCGTCCGGTATGATTAAAAACACCATCGACAACAACTTTCAGCCCTAAGCTGTGACAATAGGACACCCAGTTTTTAAAATCATCATTCGTTCCCAGACGGCCGTCCACCTTCCTATAATCTGTCGTATCATAGCCGTGAGTCGCCGATTCAAATAACGGTCCGATATAAATTGCCGTACATCCCAAATCGGCAATATGCTCAGCCCACTGAGCAAGCTTCGGAAACTGACTTTCATGAGGCTTATAATCATTCTCCTTTTCACATCCGCAAAGCCCCAACGGATAAATATGATAAAAAACGGCTCTGTCATACCATGCTGCCATACATAACTCCTCCTGACTCCCTGCCCTTAAACGTAAATGCCGTGAAGAAACTGATGAACAACCGCAAATGCCTGCTCGCCGCTGATAAACGGTGTGTTCACATCCTCACGCCTCATCCAAAGCAGAAGATAATGATTTAAAATACCGATAAAAGTAACGGCGTACTGTTCCTGCCGACCATTCATATTGCCGATAATATCACCGGCCTTTAAAAATAACTCTGTTACCATATCGAGCTGTCTTTGAGCATACGGATAGACTGCCTTATACATATCACTGGCTTCTCCCGCATACATCATCGACATAAAGAAACGGTAAAACTTCATGTCTTTTAAAGCTAATGTAAAATAAGCATTGACGAATCGGTATAGCGTCATCGGCAAATCACCGTCATAGCCGGCCGCTTTGACAAGTGCCTCATGAAACTGCTCATAATGAGTGCTTACAACCGCCTCCAAAAGTCCGTACTTACTTCCAAAATAGTGATAAAGCGTTGGTTTTGTAATACCGGCCCGCTCGGCTATCTCCTGAACGCCGACAGCGTCATAGCCTTTTGTAAAAAATAAATCCAGGGCACTCTCTAAAATCTTTTCTCTATTTTCCATCCGTACACCTCCTATCTTTAGTATACCAATCGGTATACTCCCAGTCAAGATAAAAAGAGGACTTCAATCGTAGAATTTTTGAAGTCCTCTTTGTTTATTTTGCTGATTCATTTTTCAGGAATTTAAAATCCTCAGGCAGAAGCTTAAACATACTTGCTTCCTCATATCTGTTTTCAAGCACTGTCATGAAAAGATTCTTGGAATTGCGATTTTCAACATTTGTAATCGCCACATCGACAATGCTCATCACATCTTCATAATTGATGACCTTATTTTCTTCAAGGCATTGTCCGAAATAATCTCTTAAAATTAAAGCAACCTCCGGGTCCATCTCATATTTTTTCTGCTCTATATACCCCTTGGCCAATGTGACTAATTCCATCTCATTATACTTTGATACATTGATAACATTTAAAAACTTTGAACGCAGAGACTGATGCTTTTTCCAAAATGCCATCATCTCATCATGGAAGCTTTCAAGGACAATCGCCGTCTTTTGGTTCTCCTTATTAACCTCCCACTCAATAATCGACACTGATTTATCGGAAAGCAAATCTGCCTTTTCAATAATAAGGCAGCCACCCTTAATTTTGTCAAAAATCATAGAGAAGTCTCTTGAATTTAATGTTTCGGCACTCGCGCGCACAATCTTGCTCTTATCGCACAAACCGTAAGTATTCAAAGCTTTTGCAATACCGAGGGCAATCTGTGATTTCATAGACTTATCTGTACTGAGTACGACAAAGTTAATATCATAAGCAGCGAGAATATCAAATTTCTCAGCCGTTGTCTCCTCAAATTTTGTAAAGGTACGGCTCAACTGCTCTTTTACATAATCAATATTTGGCACAGTGGACAAAATATTGCTCTCCGTTTTTGAACCGTTATCAAAGAGATTCGCAATAAAATCCTTATCCTCCGCAGTCCAGACACGTTCCTCAACAATATCATCTTCATCCATTAAAAGTCCGTCATCGTCTAAAACTTCTTCTGAAGCTGCTTTCTCAAAATCATGCGCCTCAAAGTCTTTTTCATTGAAGCTGTCACTATCCTCTAAATTTTCCTCGATAAAGTCATCATCGTCATCTAAATCTTCTTCGATAAGGTCATCGTCGTCATCTAGGTTTTCTTCGATAAAATCATCGTCATCATCGTCTAAATTTTCTTCGATAAAGTCATCGTCGTCATCATCTAAATCTTCTTCAAACAAAGCTTCGGCTTCCGACATCCCATATTTTTCAAATATCTCGTCATCCTCCGACTTTCTTTCCTTTGTTTTCCAAAAATCCGCCCTCGTATCTCCGGCGGAAAGTGCCTTGAAAAAATCATCCTTTGACATCGGTGCTTCTTCAGCTTCTTCGGTTGCTTCGGCTTTTTCAGCTTTTTCAGCCGCCGCTAAGGTCTCCGCCTTTTCTGGCCGCATGCCGCCTGCCTGTGCATCCAAAGCTTCTGAAATCTCTGCCATCTGCATATTCCACTGATTTTTTCGTTCTTCTTCCTCCCGGATGCCTTTTTCAACAATATCAATATCAAAGCCGCCATAGTCATTGCTATGTCCGTCCAGCGCTTCCGGCCCCTTACCAAACTGCTTCTGAGCCGCAAGATAATCCGGCAACTTTTCCCCTGTAATCTCACACTTTAATTCAATCGCCTTGTTGACATACTCGCCGTTTCCAAACCACAAAACAATCTCATCGCACTCTTGGATACACTTATCATCCTCACCGGCCTCATGATAAAGGTTCGCCAGTTCATATGCCCATTCTTCAATATATTCATAATCCTTGAGCCGTTCAAGCGTATCAATAAGCACCGACTTTCGCTCACCCTTAGCTCTGTCAAGGCGATAACGCAAAATATATCGATGTAAGTCTCTTGAAGCCACGCCGATAAATTCTTTATAATAATATTCAGCCTCAGGATAGTCTCCCATTTCGATATAAAGACTTGTCAAAAGGCTGAGAATCCTTCTGTTTTTCGGGGATTTTGCGTAAGCCTTTAAAAATACATTCTCCGCATCCTCATACATCTTCTCGCGCATATATACTTCTCCGATGAGACAAAGGCTCGGCGCTATTCTGATACGGTTGACATCCATCTGTTCAATAATATCCAGAGCTTTATCAAACCGTCCGTCAAAGACATACGACTTTACCTGCTTCATCAGGTCGTTTTCCGTAGTTTTATCTACTCGCTTTTCCATACTATTCTCCTTTATGAAATGCAAATTGCATATACACATAGATACTCATTGAACAGTTTACCACAATTTAATTTTACTGACAACCTAAACGTTATAAAAAATCCCTTACGGAATCCTTTCATATTTTTTCATCACATAGGCTCTTTCATCCATCGGATAACGCTTTCCCTTAATTTCCTGATAGTCCTCATGGCCTTTGCCCGCCAGTATCACAATATCGCCTGCATCGGCCGCCTTAATGCAATAGTCGATTGCCTGCAGGCGGTCTTCAATAATTTTATAACAGCCGCCTGCCGCCACAGCCCCTTTTGCAATCTCTAAAATAATATCCCCCGGCGGCTCATCCCTTGGATTATCTGAGGTAATCACCGTTAAATCGGCCAGCGAGGCGCTGACATTTCCCATGAGAAAACGCCGCTCGCCGCTTCGATTGCCCCCGCAGCCAAACATACAAATAATTCGCCCGCCGCAAAATCCGCGGACAGCTTTTAAAAGCCGCTCTAGGGCATCCGCATTATGGGCATAATCAATCATCACCGTCGCCTTGCAATTTGCCGGAATGATTTCCATGCGCCCCTTTACAGACGCACACCGAAGCCCCGCTTTAATTGATGTCGGACTAATACCAAGCCATGCCGCCGCTGACGCTGCCATAAAAGCATTTTCCCGGTTAAATTCTCCCGGCATAGACACTGACGCGAAAAAGCTTTGCCCGTCCCTTTCCAAAAATTGAAGCCCATCCGCTTTTTGATAACCGCGGTAAAGAATCTTCTTTTTTGGTAGCCACGCTTTTTTGCCGCCGTAGAGGCAGCCTGCCAACCGTCCGCCGTAATGTGTCAGCGCCTTTCCCGAAAGCATATCAGATGCATTTACAAATCCGATACTGCATTGCCGGAATAAAAGGCTTTTATAAAACATATATTCCTCCATATCTTTATGTTCATACTTTCCGATATGGTCCTTGGAAATGTTTGTCATCATTCCGACAGTAAAATAAAGCCCCGCGGTGCGGCTTTGTTTCAATCCCTGAGAAGAAACCTCCATCACCGCATGGCTTACCTTATTTTCCGCCATTCTTGCCAATGCCTCATAAATCGTTAAAGCATCCGGCGTCGTATTTTTTGTTTTGACAGAGTTTTCTCCGTCAAAAATTTCAATTGTTCCGATTATTCCTGTTTTAAAACCCTCCGCCTCCAATATACTTTTCAGCATATAGGCGGTCGTTGTCTTTCCCTTTGTCCCCGTAATTCCTATAAGCTTCAGCTTTCTGTCGGGATGGTCATAAAATGCCGCTGCCATAAGCGCTTTTGCAAGCCTTGTATCCGGTGTCTGAATAAGCGCCGCCCCATACTTTTCATCCATCTCAATCGGATATTCGGCGACAATCGCCGAAGCCCCGCGCCGCAGGGCTTCACCAATCATTTTGTGTCCATCGGTGTGGTTGCCCCTGATACACACAAAAACCTCCCCCGGACAAATCCGTCCCGAGTCATCGCAAATTCCTGTAATTTCTGTATATAAACTGCCTTTAAGCAAAAAATAAATAAAACCGCCGAGCAACGAAACAAGCTGCATAAAATCACATCGCATACCCTTTTCCTACAGTATATGCCGCTTTGTCAGATTTGCCTTTTGCGGCGCTGTTATACAAAAAAGGAAGACGTATCACACAAAATCAAACACCTGCTGCTCAAACTCAATCCGACGGTACTCGACCTCCTCCACAGCAATATTTGAATAGAAGTCAACAACAACCGTCTGCTGCCTATTCCCGGCAAGCTTCTGTCCGAGAATATAATTCACATCAAATTTTCCTGTAATTGCCGGTGTCGCACCGCGTGCCGGAACAATGAGCTGGACATGGTTTTCCCTTAGCAGTTCAAAAATTGGCTCCCATATATAAATATCCTTTGCCGCGCCGAAAGGATTATCAATAAAAATAACCTTTTTAAGCGCCGCTGTCTCCGTTGATTTTGAATTGATTGCCGAAATATAATTAATAATCGCAATTAAAAACTGAATATAAATGCCCTGTGACTGACCTGTACTTCCTACAGCTTCTTCATAGCGCAAAAACCGGCTCTGCTCTCGGATGCGCTCACGCTTGTAAAGGCTTAACCGAATAGCATTCATATCAGACACGATAACCTGAAACAGCTGTTTCCACGCAAGCTTTGAGCGAATATACTTAAGCCGCTCTGCCCCATCACTGTAGCTGTCTGCCATTTTGGCAATGTTGTCCACATAATCGGCCATGCGCTGCTCATAATATTCCTCCTTCACATAAGGAATCTTCAGTTTAAGCATCTGTATTGCTTCGCCGTCAAGGGTAATTTTAGACATTTCAGGAAGACGTTCAATTTCCATCTTAATATCCGTACACCTTTGAACACACTGACGGACAAAGTTTTCCTTCATCTTTACCATACTGTCTATTCCCGTGAGTACACGTTCCTTTTCAAGCATAATAATCCGGATTGTCTCCCCGGCATCGGAAAGCATTTGCTCGGCCTCAAAAAGCTGTGATGGCAGCTTAATATGACTGCGCACCTCCGCCGAAAGCTCTGCTGCATGATATTGATTCAGGCTCTCAATCAACTTGTCCCTGCCCTTCTCAAACTCTGCCTTTTTAAAATCCTCATTTTTCCGAAGCTGCTCGTATTTGTACTGCATTTCTTCTGATTTTCTTCGAAAATTCATATCCGGCATATAGCTCTCATCCGTCAGCGTCAGCGAAGCGCCCGACATCCGCGCAAGACGCAGCATTTCTTTTTGCATCTCCTCAAGACTTCTAAACTGCCGCTGCGCTTTATCAAGCGCCTCTTTGGCCGCTTCGTTTTTTTGTGCAAGCCCCTCTAAAAGCTGCCGATATTCTGCCAAAAACACATCATAGTCCTTGTCTTTTAAATCAATCTCCTCATAGCTTCCGTATCGTTCCTCAATAACCTGAATGGCATTCTCGACACTGCCAAGCAGCTGATGACGACTGGCAAGACGGTCTGCCGCCATCGCCTGATGAAGCTTTATCTCCGCCTCAAGCTGTTTGGCCTCGGCCTTTAATCGAATCAATTTTGCTTCCTCCGCATAAGAAAGTTTTGATGTCTGCGCCATCGCCTCCAGGCTCTCAAAGCTTATATTTCGTCCTTCAATCGCAGCCCTCAGACGGGCAGCTGTTTTTTCACAGTTCTCAAGCAAACGCCGTTTATCCGTAAGCTCGCCGTTTCCTGCCTCACAGACTTGCTTCATTCCCATAAAACGTACATGAATTGCTTCAAGTTCTTCCCTGTCAAACACTTGTTTAGGATTGTCCGGCGTGTGCGTATCGGCACCTGATTCATAATAGGCAAAAAAGTCCTTCTCCCACATGAGGCGAAGCATCTCCATATCTGTCTCAAGCCCTTTAAGCTGACCTTTAGCGTCGGCAGACTGAATTTTTAACGTCTCCAGCTGAGTTTTAAGCGCCGCCCGCGCTTCATGAAGCTTTTCTATTGCCGCCTCATTTTCTTTTCTGCGCCCGACAGCCTCCGTAAGCTCGCCGCGGACTTCAATCATCTTTTCTGAAACAGTACACTTATAAGCCGCTTCTTTTTCTTCCTCCCGCAGCCTGTCCTCTGCCTGATGCGCCGCCTCAATGCAAAGCGTCAAACGCTCAATCTCTGTTTTCATCGCCTCCGCCGCTTTTTGCTCATCTAAGTTTCTTCGTTCAAGCGCATCCAACTCACTAAGCTTTTGGGCATACACTTTTTCATAGCGGTTCATAAAATAGTGTACCTGCTCTAAATCCGCAAGATACGTTTCCTGCTGGTCTAAAAGCCTTTTAAGCGCTGATGCCTCCTCGGATATCTGCTTTTGTATCTTTTCCTTTTCCTCTGACACTGCTTTTTCATCGACATACAGTCTTCGCTTATCGCCTGTAAATAAAATACCTCCACAAATATTCTCGCCCGACTCCACCGTTTGCATACTGACAATCGGCGTTGTAAAATCAGCAAAATACTTTTCTAAAAAGTGCGTATCCCCGGCAAGTGAGGCGAAGCCCTCGCTGACAATAACCGCATACGGCAAAAACGGAAGTCTTTCTAAAACCTCGCCGCGCCGTTCTTCATCTGCAGCTTTGAGATATTCGCTGCCGCACATGCATTTGATATGATTGCTGCGCCGAAGATTTTCCACAATTTCTGTGACAGCCCTAGGGACTGCGGCAGGATTATTTTCATCCAGCTGACCAAGATATGTCTCCAGGGCAGTCTTGCGCTCATTATGCACACAGATGTCTGCCGCCGCATTTTTAAATCGCTGTGTAATGACTGTTTTAAGCTTTTCACTGCCCGAAGCGCCGTAAATTTCCGCCAGCCTGCCCACAATCGCATTTAATTGCTCATGCTCGTTGAAAAATGTCTTTATCTGAAGCTTTCGGGCATCAAAAATTTTCTTGTCTGCCTCTGCTTGATTCAAATTTCGTATACAGACTTCAAGTGCTTTTCGCGCTTCATCTGCCTCATTTTTTAAGGCCTCCGCTTTTTCCTGTACCTGCCTATGAGCCTTGCGATACATCTCAAGCTCATCTTGCGTACCGTCAGCCATAAGAACCCCAAGCTCACCTCTTAAATCTGCCAATATCTTTTGAAACTCTTTTTCCCGCTGTCTGCCATTTTCAATGTCAAATTCAAGCACGGCTGCCTGTCTGTCCGCTTCCCGTATGCCCGTCTCTGCCGTCACCGTATTTTCGCCGCAGTTTTTCAGGTGTT
>CABUBX010000046.1 GCA_902489925.1 uncultured Lachnospiraceae bacterium
TGACGGTGCGGGCGTCTTTGCGCCTATTGTTTTACTCTCCGCGGTCGCCATGATTATCGTTGCCATCATCAATGCCATTGAAAAAATTGTTGTGCGCTGGCGCAAAGAGCTATAAACATTTTATTCATACTACATTTCAAAAAGAAAGGATTTTATACAATGAAAACTTCAAAAAAATTGATTTGTGCCGCACTGGCACTCATTACCCTCGGAGGCTTATCCGGCTGCGGTCAGAATAATTCTACAGAAACAAAAAATACAGAAGTTTCTGCAAACACAAACGCTTCTGCCGGTGAACTTAAAGAATTGGACGTCGTTCTTGACTGGTATCCAAATGCTGTTCACGCATTTATATATGATGCCATCGAAAAAGGCTATTATGAAGAAGAAGGCTTAAAGGTGAATATCCAGTTTCCTTCAAATGCCAATGACGCCCTTTCACTTGTCGCTGCCAAAAAAGCCGACTTAGGCGTTTATTACATGCAGGATGTTATTACAACAAAAAGCAATCAAAACATTCCTGTAAAAGCTGTCGCCTCAATCGTTCAGGACCCGATGAATATTTTCCTTTCACTGAAAGAAAAAAATATCACCTCACCGAAAGATTTAAACGGTAAGATGATTGGCTACGGCGGCACTGAATTAAGTGAAGCAATTACAAAATACGCTGTTGAAAATGCCGGCGGTACTTATGACCAAAGCAAAGTTATTGATGTCGGCTTTGACTTAATGGCTTCGATGACAACAGGACAGGTGGATGCCACTGTGGGCTGCCTTTTAAATCATGAAGTACCTCAGATGGAAGAAGAAGGCTTTGAAGTAAATTATTTCACCCTTGAAGAATGTGGTATTCCTTCATATTATGAGCTTGTTTTCGTTGCCAACGATGAGCAGATTGCCAATGATTCAGAAACCTTGAAGGCATTTTTAAGAGCCAGCAAAAAAGGCTTTGAGGATATGAAAAGTGACCCAAAAGCCACACTTAAAATACTCCTTGATAATCAGAATGCCGAAAACTTCCCATTATCCGAAAGTGTCGAAACACAGAGTATGAACACCCTGCTTCCAAGCATGGAAAAAGAAGGCTCACCTTTCCTTTCACAGACTGAAGAAGCATGGCAGAAAAATATCGACTGGCTTTTTGAACAGGGACTGATTGCAGAGAAAAAAGACGTTTCCGAATTTATGACAACTGAATTGATGCCTTAATCAATGTCTTGATAAATATCTTTAATACAATAATGAAGCCGGCAGCTCATTAGAGTTGCCGGCTTCAGTTTTTTCAATTTACACAAAACTTAAAACTCTCTCTGCTTTCAAGTAAATCTTTACTGACTGTCTTCCCCAATAGATTCTCATATATATTGGAAATATAAAAGGTAACAGCCGATTTATTATTCATAACATAATTTTACATTTTTTCCTTTG
This sequence comes from uncultured Lachnospiraceae bacterium, assembly GCA_902489925.1. GTDB lineage: Bacteria > Bacillota > Clostridia > Lachnospirales > Lachnospiraceae > Scybalocola_A. Next base: position 1,429 of record CABUBX010000046.1, read on the forward strand.
ACCAATCCCTCTATACCACTTCCAGTTCTTATATACAGATAATCATCTTTACTATCAATTATTTCTATTTTTTCCCCTTTTGATAGTTGATAAGTTAATAACTCTCCTATTTCTATTTTATTATATTTCTCTCCGAAATAATTAGTTCGTTCTTCAACTATCGCTGTATGTATTTTGGTATTATCTTCCTTAATTTCATAAGACCACAAATACTCATTTACTTTATTTTTTTTCAGATTATCTTTTTTTATGTAACCAGCCAAAGTACCATTTGTTACTTCGATATACTCGTCCGTTTCTAGTGAAGTAATTGAATCTACTGGAATAACCACATCACCTTTCCTAAACATTTCTGTACTATACTTACTTGGTATAAAATACGGAAAAAGTCTGTCTCTCTTAAACTGCAGACACCCATAATATATTTTCGAATCGCTTAAGACTTTATATTCATTAACTTCATCAATACTTCCTTCTACCCTCGCAGATATATAATCCGTATAGCTATTGGCACATATGTTAAAAACATTATTAAAACTAAAACCAAAAAATGCTATTTGTATCATTAAAAATATAAAATCTACGAACTTATTCCTGATCAAAAAGGCAATACCAAATAAAATATAGCCTACAATTAATATTCCTGCTAAGGTAATCGTAATTTTTTTGTCAAAACTAAAACTATGTTTTGGATATAAATAATTATATTTGTCCATTTCCATAATCTCAGTGAGTAAAAAAACATTTATAAAGAAGGTTATTATTAAGACAAAACCGGTTATTAATCCCCATATACTTTTCATCTTCTTACCCATAGCATAGAAACTGTACATCATTAAGAGTACCCCTATTGCAAAAAGAATATATGGTATAGCGCCCAAAATGCCTCCGACAAACAAATTAACACCAGAAATCATCGTTAAAATGAATGCTACAATTACCCATATGGGAATTGACCAATATACTATATACATATTTTTCATATTTTTCATCCCCTCCACTGTTCAAATTACGAATTCTTTTAAAGAAAAATTTACCCATGTTTTCATCTTAGAACCAACTTTAATATTTAATTTCATTCATATCAATTTCCAAATCCTCATAAATTGTAACTCTGATTTTATCTGTAAATCTATACATCACAGGTGCTTCCGCTTCTTCCAAGTCATACACAAGAATAATATTTTTAATCGAATCAACAATCCAATATTCGCGAACACCGGCTTCCTGATAAAGATTCAGTTTTTTATAATAATCCATACGTCTGCTGCCTGCCGAAACAATTTCTATAATCCAGTCCGGCGCGCCATGACAGCCTTTTTCATCCACCTTATCTTTATCACATATAATCGTTAAATCAGGCTCAAGATAATTGCTGCCATCATCTTTTAGAAAGACCGCAAATGGGGCTGCAAATACTTCGCATCCGCCTTTCTTTCTTCGAATATAATCTGTAATCACCCAATGTAAAAATCCTGATATTCGTTGATGTGTTGCTGACGGAGGCGCCATCATATAAATTTCTCCATCAATTAATTCTGCTCTTTTTTTATCCGGTAATCTGTAAATATCCTCCACCGTATACAGTGATTCTTTCGCCGGCATCAAACGTCCTCCTTTCTTTCACAAACATATCACTCTGCTTATATATTTACTATACCCCATTTTTCACTTTCTTTCAAATATTGATTTTCAGAAAATATTCTCTTTTTTGATAACACAAATCACCGCAAATGATTTGCAGTTGTTTAACCATAAATCATTTGCGGTGATTGACATTGATACTTTTCTTAATACATTTTGTCTGTGATAGACTGCGATGTCTTTTGATTATTTTGATAGCTAATGTCATATGTTTTTCGGTAATATTCTGTGTATAATACCTCCATTAAAAACAATTGACTCATGACTGCTGTTGTAGACCCGCCTTGAAGCGGACCTTCATTTGCCCCACAAAGCAATACAACATCAGACTGACTGGCTAACGAGGACTTTGCAAATCTTGTCACGCCTGCAACATAAGCCCCTGATTTTTTTGCAAGTTTTGCAATAAGCATAGAATCTTTTGTTGAGCCTGAATATGAAATTATAATAGCAACATCCCTCGAAGAGAGCATGGAAGCCTCCATTGTCTGCATATGTGAATCTGTGTAACAATAGACTTTATTAGATACCCTCAAAAACTTATTTGTTGTCATCATTGCCATAATCTGACTGGCACCGACACCAAAGAAAAATATTCGTTCGGCTGTAATCATTCTATCTAATAATGTATCCATCGCCTCAAAATTAATCAGCTCGCTCGTTTCTCTTAAAACAGAAATATTTGAATTCAGCAATTTCTGTGAAACAATCTCTAAAGAATCCTCCGGCTCTACATTGCCCGAAATTCCTTCTATAATATTATGCTTATTTTTATCCTGCGTACTTAAGGACAGTTGAATCTTGAACTCCTGATAGCCTTGAAGCTTCATCGTTTTACAAAAACGGAATACCGTTGTTTCTCCCACTTCGCAAGCATCTGCCAAATCATTAATTGACATTAATAATACTTCCGAAGCATGGTCAAATATAAAATCCGCAACTTTCCTCTCTGATTTTGTAAACTTTTGATATGAAGCTCTTATTTGACAAAGAATATTGCCCGCTTGCATACTTCAACCTCCTCATGCACTTTTAATTATACTTTTTATGAATCAGATATGCCATTCCCCAAAGCCCAGCCTTATTTTTTAAATCTGCTCTGCATATATGTACATTTCTGAAACTCGGCATGATTCTCTGCATCACACAATTTCGGACTTTGTCAATCAAATAATCCTGTTCCATAATTCCTCCGCCTATCACAACACACTGGGGATTGAATATATGAATCAGACTTACAAGTCCATGACCAATTTCTTCAACCCATTCCTCCAAAATTTTCTGAACTCTTGGTTCTTCGATATTTTCAAATAACTGCCGCCCATTTATAATATGCGGAAATACCTTTTGTACTTTGGAAATAAGGGCCTTTGTCGATGCATAGTTTTCATAACAGCCACTGATTCTTATATTATGGACAACCTCATCGCCATGAATAATCATACTGCCAAACTCTCCTGCCGACCCTGTAATTCCTCTAAACACTTCCCCGTTAATGATTACAGCACCACCGACACCCGTTCCGTAAGTCAGGCATAAATAATCTTTAATTCCCTTCGCTGCCCCGTAACTGCCTTCGCCCAATGCTGCAGCATTCACATCATTTTCTACCACAACAGGCACACGAAATATTTCAAATATTATTTTACCAAGCTCTGTTCCTGTATATCCGGGCAAATTCTCATTGGCATAGATAATCTTACCTTTTTCAGAATCAACCTGCCCAGCCGTACTTATTCCAATAGCATTACAAGAACCCAACTGCTTAATTTGACTAATTACTCTATCGACAACTGCCTTTCCCCCATACTGTGCACATGTGCTTATTTCTGAAAAACAGGCCATCTGATTGTTTTCTATCACAGCTGACTTAATTGTTGTCCCACCAATATCTAATACTATATATCTCATATAAATCTCTATTGGCCTTTCTATAAATCATTTTACCATTAATTTCCATTTTTTTGTAGGACTGAAACAAATTTTTTTGTAATATCCATCGGTCTTGTAATTGCTGTTCCTACAACAGCAGCAAACGCACCTTTTTCCATGACTTTTTTCAGCTGCTCAGGCGTTGATATTCCGCCTTCTGCAATCACAGGTTTGCCTGTGACGCACACAAGCTCATTCACCATATCATAATTTGGCAATATTTCATTGCTTGTATAGGAGGTATACCCACTCATTGTTGTACCGATAATATCAAAACCCATTTTTGCCGCAGCGATGCCTTCTTCAATCGTCGAACAATCTGCCATAAATAATTGATTTGGATATTTTCTCCGAACTTTTTGAAAGAACGACGCTAATGTTTCCCCAAACGGCCGTGTTCTGTCAGTACTGTCGATTGCAATAATATCCGGCTGTACCGTCATTAATTCATCAACCTCAGCCATCGTCGGTGTAATATATACATCTGACCCCTGATAATCCCTTTTAATAATTGCAATTACAGGCAATGAAACTTCTTCCTTAATTTTCTGTATATCCTCCACCGTATTGGCCCGAATTCCTACCGCACCGCCTCTCATCGCTGCCACAGCCATTCTCTGCATAACATATGAGCTATGAAGTGGTTCATTTTCTAAAGCCTGACAAGATACAATCAACCCTCCTTTTAATTTCGACAAAATTGCATTGTTCATTTGCGTTCCCCCATTTCACACCCATATTTTATTAAAGTACACAGGCAAAGGCTTCATCTAATCTTTCTAGTTCATCCTTCTGTGTCATATTATTTTTCATAATATTATATGCTTTTAATTTTTCTATAACTTCTTCCGTAGGCTCAACACCCAATTCCGAGAGTTTAACCGGCATGTTCATATCCTTCATCATTTGTTTAATCCGTTCAAACTCCTCATCGGAATCACCGTTAAACTTCATCTGCATAAGCACACCCACTGCAACAATTTCTCCATGAAGTGCTTTGGCCGATTCTTTTGGATAATAATATCTTATGCCGTCATACAAGCCATGCGCCACTGCCAACTGGTCAGAGCCACTGGAAAATCCGCTGACCATTGATGTAATAATAAGATTCACCAAAGTCAAATCTCTAAGTAAAGTTTCGTCTTTCATCGGATTATTATAAATTTCAACACCGTATGTTGTCAGGAAATCATATATAAATCTTGAGTTTGAATAGGCCATATACTTATATATAGAAATATCCGGATAATTCATATTTTTATTTCCATTTACAATTTCCGGAAGCTTTGCAATAGAATCCATAATTCCGGAAGCAAAAAGACGCTTAGGCGAATTTCCGATAATTTCCGTATCCGCAATCAGAGAATCAACTTCCCCTTCTTTTGGTATAGAGCAATCATAACGTCCTTCTTCCTTCGTATATAAAATACACACTGCTGATGAGGCCGCACATGTAGCTACCGAGGTTGGAATTGTAATAATTGCATTTCCTGCAATATCTGCCGCTGCTTTAGAAAGATCCATACATTTTCCGCCACCGACAGCCACTATGACATCTATCCCTCGCTCTTTCATTCGAGCGCCAAGCCTTTTAGCAAAATCTAAAGAATTAGGTTCGTCCATCAATACCCATTCTGACTCTATACCCTTTTCAGAAATATCTTTTTCAATTTTTTCCTTAATCATCGGTAAAGTCGTTTTCCCCCCAATGACCAATGCCTTTTGTCCATACCTTAATATTTCTTCAGGAAGTTTTTTTATCACATTTTTTCCAAAAATAAATCTTCCAACACCTATTTTTAATAAAGATAACTCATCTGCCATCATGATACCCCTTTCATTTTACTTGCTGCTTCCCGAGGTCAACCCGCCTATTAAATACTTTTGAGCAAGTAAATAAATTAATATTGGTGGAATAATCGCAATTACTGTACCTGCCATAATCCAATTCCAAGGTGTTACAATATCAATCATTCTCGAAAGTCCTACTGTCATAGAAACTTTTCCCGGTGCTGATGTTAAAATCATCGGATATAAGTAAGCATCCCACCCAGTAAAAAATGATAATGCGAAAGCTGTTGTTAATGCCGGTAATGAAATCGGAAGAATAATTTTAAATAAAGCTTTCACTCGCGTACAGCCATCAACTGCAGCCGCTTCCTCCAAAGATTTCGGAATACTGTCAAAAAATCCTTTCAATAACAAAATCGGATTAGCAATTGCCGAAGCTACCATCGCTATAATAACAATGATGTATGTGTCATAAAGACCGGTCGAATTTGAAAGACCATATAACGGCGTTACGATAACAATCTGCGGAATTACCTGTATTGCAACAATAATCATCATAAATGCCACTTTAAACTTGAATCTAAATCGTGATAATGCGTATGCTGCCAGTATTGAAATAACAATCGTAAATAAACTTGTTCCAAGCGCATATATCACAGAAGCTTTCAAATATTCCCACATTGGTGTTTGTGTCGCTAAATCAACATAATTTTGCCAATAGGTATATTTCGGTATGAGCATTTTTTCACCAAGCTTTTCAAATGGTGTCAATGATGTCATTACCGCAACGTATATAGGAAGTATTGCTATAATTGACCATGTGATGATAATCGCATATCTGACAATATAACTTCGTATTTTCTTTAGCTTTTTTCTTTTTTTCATATTCATGCGGCTTCCTCCTCTGCATTTTTCTTCATAAGGAAGAATGCAATAATTGATACAAAGGCCATTGTAAATATAGCAATTGCTGCTGCACCACCCATATCTCCGTTTATAAATGCCTTTTTGTAGATTGTAATACTTAATAATTCTGTCACATTAAGTGGTCCACCACCTGTAATAACATACACAAGGTCAAAAATAGTAAATGACCATGCCATTAAAATTGTACCACTCATAATCATAACCGGTTTTAGCAATGGCATTGTGATATAACAAAAATGTCTCCAGCCAATCGCACCGTCTAATTTTGCAGCTTCTTCTACTTCATACGGAATTGTCTGAAGTGCTGATAAGAGGCTCATAACTAAGAACGGCACCCCTTTCCATATTCTGATAAAAATCACAGTTGCCAATGCCAAATCCGCACCCAAAAAGCTTATAGGCTGCTCAATTAACCCTAATTCCAATAAAATATTGTTTACAATTCCATTTGATGAATTTAAAACCCAACTCCACATCGTTCCGGCAAAAACATGCGGAATTACCCAAGGAATAATAATAATCGTACGAAAAAAACTTCTTCCCGGAATTTTTTTATTTAAAGCCAATGCCAACGCTGTTCCGATAATAAATATTCCTAAAATACCAAAAATCACCCATATGGCTGTCCTGCCCAACGTCTGGGCAAAACTTGCAGTAAACAAAAACTTATAATTGTTAAGACCGGCCCAGCCCTTGAAATTTCCGATTAAATCCACTTTAGCAAACGAGTAGCATATCAAATTTATTAATGGGATTCCTAAAATAGTTATTATTACAAACAGCGCAGGAATTAAAAATAAATAAGGCATCATCTTTCTTTTACTTTTTAATTTCATTAATTATTTTCCTCCTTCTGTTTGCATGGCACGCTACAAAATATATGTACTATTCGACGTAATTTGCCTTGACTGTCTCAATCATATAATCAATCGCTTCTTCTGAAGTCATCGTGCGCGTTGCGGCTGCCTGAGCACCATCTGCAACTGCCTGCTCTATCATTGCAACATTTTTATCTTTAGGACGAGCTGCAACAGTCTGCTGCTGTTCAATCATTGCATCCCAATATTCACCCGAAAACTCTTCTTTATCTTTCTCAGATTCTAAAATCGGAAGCAATCCCCACATAGATGCATGTCGTGTCTGATTTTCTGATGACATCAAATGTTTAATAAGTTCCCATGCCTCTTCCTTATTTTCAGAGGCTTCAGGAATTGCCCATCCATCACAGCCCATAACCGGATGTGAACCTGCCGGTCCTTCAGGGAATAATGCTGTATTGAATTTACTTTCTTCACCTTTTTCTAATTCCGAAAGTAATTCCTTTACAGCCCACACACCATCAATATACATTCCACATTCACCATCTCTGAACAAAGTTCTTAATGCATATGGATTATATTCAATCGGATTTGCCTGTGTTATACCATAATCATTTGTAATTTCAGCCATTAAATCTAAAGCTTCCGCAAAACGCTTTTTGTTTTCTTCGTTATTTTCAAATGTAAAGCATTTATCTACATCATTCCAAATATCCTCGCCTGTATAGCTTGAATAAAAACTTTCAACAACATTAGCAAAATCTTCTTGGGACTTAATTCCCCAACCTAAACCCGGAATACCTGTTTTTTCTGTAATAGTCTTTGCATAGTCAACTAATTCGTCCATTGTTTTCGGCGGTGAATTAGGGTCCAAGCCAGCCTGTTCAAAAATATCTTTGTTATACCATAATCCAAAGGCACCTGTTGCCGACGGAATCCAGTACATCGCACCATCACCGGTTGTTGCTATATCAACAACAGAAGGTGCTATTTCTTTTGACAGTGTCTCATCTGCTTTAAAAAGTTCTGACAAATCCATAAGATACCCTTCAGACACTAAATCCCATCCGTTAGCAATATTAATAAATGTAACATCCGGTAAATCCCCCTGTGCACCAAGTAATTTCAACTTTGTCGTTGCTTCTGCCCATGCCATTGCATCAAAATTTACTTTTATATTAGGGTTATTTTTTTCAAAAGATTCTGTAATAGGTTTAAAAATCGGCTCTGCCTTTGTTAAATCGCCCAATCTAAGCAGAGATAATTCAACCGAATCCCCTACATTTGCTTCTGTATTTGCACCTTCCGTGCTCTTATCTTTATTGTCTGTTCCACCGCCACAAGCCATTAACGATAATGCCATTACTAAGCACATAGCCCCCGCTACTAATCTCTTTTTCATAGTCTACCTCCTACATAATCTATACCTTCAACATCCTAAAAAAGCTTCAGCTTAAGCCGATTAATCTTACTAAAAATTAATCCGATGCTTAAGCTGAATGATTCAAAATTTATGCCAATCCTACTTTCACAAGCATATCTTTAATTTTGGCATCAAGTTCTTCACTAATCTCAGGCAGCGGAATTCTTCCCGGGCCACAATTTGAACCAACTAAAGTTGCCGCACGTTTTAAGATAGCCAATACAACAGGTTCGCCTCCTGTTGCACTTTCGGCAGCAGCAAGGTCTAAATACGGAGACAATCTGTCGCGAATCTTTTTCGCTTTAACATAATCACCGGCACTTCTTGCTTTCCACATCTCAACAGCTATTTCAGGCGCAAAATTTGATGTACTGGAAATAAAACCTTTTGTTCCTGCCACTGCTGCAAATGGCTCCAAAAACTCTCCGTGTCCATTAATTACTGTAATCTTATCTCCGATTTTTCTAGCTACCTTTTCCATCTTAGCAAAATTCGGAGTACACTCTTTAATTCCAACAACGTTAGAATCTTCTACTAACTGTTCCATAACTTCAACCGGTACATCTTTATGTGTAACTTCCAAATTATTATAAAGTAAAATTCCAATATCCGCCGCTTTTGAAATTTCTTTATAAAAGCGAAGAACCGCATCATCCGTAGGTACATAGTAATATGGTGAAAGTACCATAACACCTGCCGCACCTGCTTGTGCAGCATGTTTCATCAAATCTTTAACATCTTCAATATTGGAATGATTACATCCTGCGATAATCGGTAAATTTTCACCAGCTTCATCCACAGCTGTCTCAATTAATTTTTTTCGCTCTGCAATTGTAAGTGCACCACATTCTCCTGTACTGCCGCCAACAACTAATGTACAATTATTATCCTTGTTAATACCTTTGCTCATGAGAAATTTGATATGGTTTCTCATACCTTCATAATCAACTTGTCTGTCCTCTGTCATTGGTGTCACAGCAATTGCACAAATACCTTCCAGTGCTTTTTTAAGTTCGCTTGGTTTCATTTTCATTTCCTCCTTCGCCGTACATCTTGTACTGTTTTTTGTTGACCTCATTATATTACAGTAATTCTTGAAAAACAATAGTTTTTGAAAAAAATTTCCTTTTTCTATATATTGCATAAAAAATTTTTCCTTTTTTATGCAATATACATATATAACATGCTTATTTATTTCTCAAAACTTTCATCTTACTGCTTTATTTTATTTCAAATACAGTGTATAATATATCTCACTATGCATTTGAGAGGAGTTTGTTATGAAGCATTCACGCAACCAATGGACAAGCCGGCTTGGATTTATTTTAGCCACAGCAGGCGCCGCCATCGGTCTCGGAAATTTGTGGAAGTTTCCTTACCTTATGGGACGCAATGGCGGTTTTACTTTTTTAATTGCCTATCTTATTTTTATATGTATTTTAGGTATTCCGGTAATGATTATGGAAATGTCGCTTGGACGACGCACAGGCCGCAATCCTGTTCAGGCCTATGCCGATGTTCATCCAAAGGCCAAAGTTGTCGGCGGTTTCGGCGTACTGACTGCCTTTTTGATTCTATCCTATTACAGCGTCATCGGCGGATGGATTTTGAAATACTTTTTCAGTTATCTGACAACATTTAAGGCGCCGGAAGATTTTAACGCTTTTATTGCCAGTCCGTCCGAACCGGTTATATGGCACTTTATCTTTATGCTGTTTGCAGCTATTATCTGTATTTTTGGTATCAAAGGTATAGAAAAAGCAAGTAAGTTTATGATGCCGACATTGTTTGTCATTTTAGTCATTATCATCATCCGCAGCGTTACACTGCCAAATGCCGGTGAAGGTCTTGCTTTCATCTTTTCGCCGGTTGGAAAAACCTTTAACTTAGGTTCGATTAATGCCGCCCTCGGACAGGTATTTTATTCTTTAAGCCTTTGTATGGGTATTACAATTACTTACGGCAGCTATTTAAACAAACACGAAGATATCCCAAGAAGCTGTATGACCGTTGCCTTGTTGGATACAGCTATGGCACTTTGCGCCGGTATGGCAATCTTTCCTGCCGTATTTTCTTTCGGACTTGAACCGGGAGAAGGCCCGGCATTAATTTTCGGAACATTGCCGAAAGTATTTGCAGAAATCGGCGGCGGCTCAATTTTTGCACTGCTGTTTTTCCTGCTTGTATTTTTTGCCGCACTCACAAGCGCCATTGCACTTTTAGAGGTTGTCATTTCTTACACAACAGACAACTGGCACTGGAGTCGAAAAAAATCAGTCATTATACTGGCTGTTCTTATTTTCCTAATTGGTATTCCAAGTGCTCTATCCTTTGGCACACTTAAAGATTTTACAATACTCAATTATTCCTTCTTTGACTTTATGGGTATGATTACAGATAATATTCTGTTGCCAATCGGCGGCCTTTTGATGTGCTATTTTATCGGTTGGAAATGGCATCCGAAATATCTCACAGAGGAAATCGAGCAAAACGGTGTTGTATTTAAGCTTAAAAAGCTTTGGATTATCTGCATCCGTTTTATTACACCTGTTTTAATTATTGTTGTAACAATCAGCGGTTTCATAAGTATTTATCAAACCGTAACAAAATAAAGACAAAAAACTCTCTGAAACACAGCCAAAGCCTAACCGCTTGGCTCATTCAGAGAGTTTTTTGTTTTATTCATTATTTTTATTCACTATTTTTATCAATTATCCCTGTCATTCATCCTTCCAATGCAGTCTGTGCAGATGCCCCTCCAAGGCCATCTGAGAAAACTGCTGCTGACGAAGTGCCTCATAAAGCACAACAGCCACAGAGTTTGACAGATTCAATGAGCGGATATCCGGAAGCATCGGTATACGCACGCATGTATCCTCATAATCAACAAGGATTTCCTCCGGTATTCCGGCGCTTTCCTTGCCAAACATAATATAGCAGTCCTCAGGATAAGACACATCGCAATAGCTGTGCCTTGCCTTTGTTGTCGCCATGAAAAGTTTTCCCTTCGCATCGGGATTTTTTTCTAAAAAATCATTAAAATCATCATAGACGGTGACATCTAACTTATCCCAGTAATCAAGTCCTGCTCTTTTAATCTGTTTTTCATTTAGACGGAACCCCATCGGCTCAATCAAATGCAGCCGTGTACCTGTAGCCACACAGGTACGTCCGATATTTCCTGTATTTGCCGGCATCTCCGGCTCATGAAGTACAATATTT
>CABUBX010000047.1 GCA_902489925.1 uncultured Lachnospiraceae bacterium
GAAGACTTCTCAACGCACCACAGAAGCATCCACTGGCATGAGGAATTTGAAATCGGACTTGTAAGTTCAGGGGACGGCACCTACCGTATCGACGGCACCGATTATCATATTTCGGAGGGGGATATTGTCGTCATCTCCCCGAAAACACTCCACTCCGGCGGAACCGGCAACCAGACTATGTCCACAGACAGCTTTGTTTTTCACACCGGATTTTTATGCTCAAGCATCCCCGACGGTACAAATATTAACTATTTTAACCCGGTCATTGACGGAAAAATCATATTCAAGCCGGTGATTTCTCCCGGACATCCGGGGCACACGCTGCTTTTGGACTGCTTTTTAAGGCTTAAAGACTGTCATGCAAAGAAATTGCCTTATTATGAGCTGCAGCTTAAAGAGCTGCTGCTTCACTTTTTTTATTTGCTCTTTACTTACCACTGCGTTGTTGAACAGAAAAAGACAAGTATTATTGATGAAAACGAAGAAAAAACAAGAATGATTTTATCCTATATTGCCGAACATTTCGACGAAGAAATTACCATTGACAGTCTGGCTGGTATGAGCGGTTTTTCCTCCTGCCATTTTATGAATACTTTTAAAAAATATGTCGGCATTTCCTGCAACAAATATATTAATCACCTTCGTTTGGATACAGCCGCCAAAAGGCTTGAGGAAACAAAAGATTCTATTATGAATATCGCAACCGCCGTCGGCTATAATAATGTATCTTATTTTAACCGTGCTTTTAAAAGCTATTTCGGCACAACACCAAAAGCTTACCGCGCCCAATCCCAAACTGGCACTCTCAACATGTCAAAATCTGGCTATTTTAAAGATGACAGTTTTGTTCTATGATGTGTTTATGAAAAATGTATTGGAGGAATGACACATGAACAAAGCACATTCTATTGAAAAGTCTGCGATTGATACACGCCGTATCGCTGTCACCGCACTTGGGATGGCACTTGTCTGTATTTTGACAATGGCAATCAAAGTTCCGCTTCCGGCGGAGGGCTATGCCCACCTTGGAAATTTCCCGATTTTTCTTTTTGCCGCTTTTTTCGGACCACTCACCGGATTTTTGGCCGGAGGCGTCGGCTCGGCTATGGCAGACCTTTTGTCGGGCTTCGGTCACTGGGCACTGCCGACACTGATTATTAAAGGTATTATGGGACTTTTAATCGGTGTCATCGCCAAAAATAAACACTGTACAATTAATATGGGGGCGCCCCGCACTTTTTTCGCCTGTCTTTTAGGTCTTATCGAAATGACGCTTGGCTACACCATTGCAGGCGCTTTGATGACAGGAAACATCATCACCGGTATTTCCGCAATTTGGGGGTATATCGGCGAGGGCGTCATCGGCATCATCATATTTTACATTGCGGGCGGCGCGCTTAAAGCTTCAGGCATCCTTAAAATATTCAAAGACTGATGCCCTTTACCCAAAATAACGAAATGAGGTTTATTTCATGACTCAAATATCAGAACATAATCATCAGAAAAAAATTGCTGTAATTAACGATTTTTCAGGCTTTGGCCGCTGCTCTCTGGCAGTGGCTCTGCCTGTTATTTCCACACTGAAGGTTCAGTGCTGCCCTGTGCCGACATCCATTTTTTCAAATCATACCGGCTTTTCTTCTTACTTTTTTGATGACTATACAAAAAAGCTTCCGGATTATATCGCACAGTGGAAAAAACTAAATCTTTCCTTTAATGGGATTGCCAGCGGTTTTTTAGGCTCAAAAGAGCAAATTGACATCGTGACTGACTTTTTTAAATACTTTAAAACCGATGACAATATTATTATTGTAGACCCGGTTATGGGTGACTACGGTAAGCCGTATAAAACCTATACGGCGAAAATGTGCAGCGAAATGAAACGGCTTGTCGGTTTTGCCGATATTATCACCCCTAACTTAACCGAAGCCTGTATTTTAACAGACACACCTTTTTCAGAGCATATGAAGTCTAAAGATATCATGAAACTTGGCTGCGCACTGCTTCAAATGGGGCCGTCCAAAGCCGTCATCAGCGGCATTGTTCAGGGCAGCTTTATCGCCAATTTCTGTTTTGAAAAAGACAAGCCTGCAAAAATCCATCGAACAAAAAAAGTCGGCACCCAGCGCTCAGGCACCGGTGATATTTTTTCATCCATCATTGCCGCCGATGCCGTCAACGGCGTACCGTTTGAACAGTCCGTCAAAAAAGCTGCCGGTTTTATCAAAAAATGTCTTGTTAAGTCCATTGAGCTTAACATCCCTTTAACCGACGGCGTCTGCTTTGAAGAAGTTTTGCACACCTTACATTAGGAGGAATTTTTATGACTATTTTATACAAAGTTCACGAAAATCTTTATGTCAACCTTACGAACAAATGTCCCTGCGCCTGCACCTTTTGCCTGCGCCAGACAAGAGATGCCATGGATGACTCCGGTCCGCTCTGGCTCTCCCACGAACCAACCGCCGCAGAAGTTATCGCTGAATTTAAAAACTTTGATTTAACACAATTTAAAGAAATCGTTTTCTGCGGCTTTGGTGAACCGACAGAGGCGCTGCCTGTGCTTCTTGAAGTTGCCGGCTACCTGAAAAAACATTATCCAAACCCAATCCGCATTAACACAAACGGTCTTGGCAATTTAATTCACGGCAAAAATATTGCGCCGCTTTTTAAAGGGCTCATCGACACAATATCCATCAGCTTAAATACCCCGAACGCCGATGAATATCACAAGCTTGTCCGCAGCAAATTCGGCGCGCAATCCTTCCAATCCATGCTTGATTTTGCCAAAGAATGTACAAAATATATCCCGAATGTTGTCATGACAACCGTAGAAACAACAATCACTAAGGATGAAGAAGCCCTGTGTGCAAAAATCTGTGAAGACCTCGGTGTCAAATACAGAATACGGCCGTGGGAATCCTAAAATTTGAAAAGGATAAAAACGTAGAGAGGACTATCAATATATTGCTCGTGCTGCTTGAAACGCGCACTACGCAATATATTGATAGTCCTCTCTTATTTTATCGGCTTTTTAGGATAAACGCACACAAACGAAACAAGTTATACGCCCGCTCTCATTTATGCCTTCTGCGGTTTTTTAGATGGCAGCTGTGCGAGAATGATAGCTGCAAACATTAATACACATCCAAAAATTTCTTTTGCTGTCAATGTCTGGTGGAGGATAATCCATCCGGCAAGGACTGAGAATACGGATTCAAGACTTAAAACAAGGGATGCCACCGTAGGGTCTGTGTCCTTTTGAGCCACAACCTGAAGTGTATAGGCAACACCGCAGGATAATATACCTGCGTATAAGATTGGCAGCCAGGCTGCTGTAAGGTCACTGATTGCCGGTTTTTCCATAATCAGTGTCGGAACAAGCAAAATCAAGCCTGCGGTAATAAATTGCACACAGGACATCTTTACAGGGTCTGTCTGCGGTGAAAAATGGTCAATCAATAAAATATGTATAGAAAAGCCAACCGCACAGATGAGCACAAGTAAATCGCCCCGGCTCAGTGTCAATGTTCCCGACATACAAAGCAGATAAAGACCGATAACGGCGATGACAACACTAATCCATATCTTGATACCGACTTTCTTTTTAAGAAAAATACCGAGAATCGGCACGATAATAATATACATCGCTGTAATAAATCCGGCCTTGCCGACTGTTGTGTACTGAATACCATACTGCTGCAATGTCGCTGCCACACAGAGGGCAATACCGCAAAGTATACCACCGATAATCATCATCTTTTTGCTTTTGGCATCCATCTTTTCTTTTTTGCCCGTACTTTTTTCCTTCATCTTATCCAGCAGGAAAATGCACGGAATAAGCATAACGCCGCCAATCAGCATACGGGCACAGTTAAATGTATTCGGCCCGACATACTTCATACCTTCACTCTGAGCCACAAATGCGACACCCCAGATAAAGGCTGTGAGTACAAGCAGCAATGTGCCTCTTAACTCTTTCTTGTTCATAAGTTACCCCTCCTGAAAATTAAGTAATATAACAACGCTGCCGCCCTTTTTCACAAAGCCGGCCTTGTCTTCTATTATATCTGAAAGGCTCAAAAAAAGGAACCCCCGAACAATAAATTTTCGGAGATTCCCCAAATCCCGACAGGCCGTCAGGCGTTAAACATCACCTTTTCACTGTTGAATGCTGCCGCAACCGCACGGGCCAAAACCAATGTCAAAATCACGGTACAAACCACATTCAGTGCAAAATTTGCCATTGACAGTTCATTTGTAAATACCTGTCCGATTGCAAGTGCACTGCCATAAACCGGTACTGCAAACTCTGCCATCTCATGCTCACCTGTTGTAAACATCGTCATCAAACCGGCAACAATTACGACAATATAGACCGGCGACACATAGCTAGACGCCTCCTTGACTGACTTTGCAAGTAC
Organism: uncultured Lachnospiraceae bacterium; assembly: GCA_902489925.1. Taxonomy (GTDB): domain Bacteria; phylum Bacillota; class Clostridia; order Lachnospirales; family Lachnospiraceae; genus Scybalocola_A. Next base: position 4,425 of record CABUBX010000047.1, read on the forward strand.
GGCAAGCAGACTGATTAAGGCAACGAAAAAGGCTGCCAGCACAAGCATAATCACTGCAATCTGCATGATTTGAACAGGTGTCATAGAAACAGAACCGCCGTCGCCCATCATGCCGCTCATTGCCGCAGGCATGACTGTGACAAGTGCCACAATATAAATTCCGGAAGAAAGCATCGCTAACGTCGTCAATGCCAAAAGCTTGCCCATCATAATCGACATGCGGCTGATTGGCGTCAGCAAAAGGCTTGCCATCGTGCCTCTTTCCTTCTCACCCGAAATGGTATCTACACCAAGCGACATTGTTCCTGAAAACAGTAAAATCACAATAATATACGGCAAAAACATGCTCATGGCTTTTCCCGATGCTTTCTGTTCATCAACAATCGCAAAGGACTGATTTTTTTCATTAATTGTAAATACGTTCAAAACCTCCAAGCTTCCGCCAAGACGCTGTGCAAGCAGCTTATTATAAACGACATCATTCATAATGCCCTCAAATTCTTCGGAGGCCTTTGATGAATAATCCTCGGACGGATTATAATAGGTTGACACATCCGGTGTTTTCCCTTCGGTTGTCTGTGCCATAAAATCCTGCGGAAAGCTGACATACAAATCAACATTGCCCTCACGGATATCCTCTGTCAGCGCATCATCAGGTATCATACTTGCATTTTGCGTCAGCTGCACATCATTTGCCTCAATATATCCGGCAAATTCCCCGCTGATTTCTTCCGGCAAATTATTGATGACAGCCACACTTTTATGCTCTGCAATATCCTTAACCATACCTTCAGCCATAAAGCCAACAATACCGTATATACCAATCATGAGCACTACCGGTAAAATAAACACCGAAAAAATCATCTTCGGCTCTTTAAAAATTTTCTTCATTTCTTTGCAGTAAACTGCCTTTAATCCATTCATCCGACAACCTCCCCGCTGTGCTTTTTATAGTAATCGAAGAATGCTTCCTCAAGGTCAGCACCGCCTGTCTCGGCAAGCAGCTCATCGAGTGTACCGCAGGCAACAAGACGTCCGTCAATAATCATGGCAATTCTGTCACAAAGCTTTTGTGCCTCAGACATAATATGTGTCGATATAATAATTGTCTTGCCCTCCGCCTTCAGCTTCACAAGATAATCAACAACCGCCTTTGCCGTAATAATATCAAGGCCTGTTGTCGGTTCATCAAAAATAATAATCTTAGGATTATGAATAAGGCTGACCGCAATAGAAACTTTCTGCTTCATACCGGAGGATAATTCCTCTATCTTTTTATCCTTAAACTCCGTAATACCAAAATAATCAAAAAGCTCTTTTTTGCGCTCGGCAATTTTTTCCTCGGAAAGACCTCTCAGGCGTCCGAAAAACGCAAAAATATAATCCGCGGAAAACTGAGCATCCATCTTAATTTCATTTGTCAAAAAACCGATGTTTCGCCGCACCTGCTCTGAATCCTTCACAGTGTCCGCACCATCAACGATAATATGACCCTCAGACGGTTTTAAAAGTGTTGCCATACAGCGAAGGGTTGTTGTCTTTCCCGCACCGTTCGTTCCAAGCAGTCCGAAAATCTCACCGTCATGAATCTCCAGTGTCAAATCATCCACTGCTTTTTTCGTCGTTTCTTTTGTTTTCAATTCCTTCTGCTGCTTCTTATTCAGTTTAAATATTTTCGATAAATGTTCAATCTGAATCATCATTAGCCTCCCTTCCAAAAGTGATTCTCACTTTCGTCCTTTATCATATCACCGTCATTCATACATTACAATTAATATCTGCACTTCTTTATAATTTCTTAAGCAATTTGACTGTTAATTCGATTGGCCAATGCGGCAAACTGTTCTAAGGTCAGTGCCTCACCGCGGATTGTTAAGGAAAGTTTTTCTTCATCCAAAGACTTTTGCACAATCACTTTATCAAGCTTTAACTCTGCCGAATTGCAAAGTGCGTTGACAAGTGTTTTTCGCCGCTGATTAAAGGCTGCACGTATCATCTTGAACATCAGCGCCTCGTTATCCACATGAACCGGAGGTTTTTCGTGCTTTGTCAACCGAATAACCGAGGAATCCACATTGGGCCGGGGCATAAAACAATTACATGGCACATTTGCCACAATATAAGGCTTCGCATAATACTGAACAGCCAAAGAAAGGGCGCCGTAATCCTTTGTTCCCGGGCCTACCTTCATTCTGTCGGCAACCTCCTTTTGAACCATCACTGTCAAATTTTCAAGAGGCACATGCTGCTCAAAAAGTCCCATAATAATCGGGGTTGTAATATAATACGGAAGATTGGCTACAACCTTAATCGGCCGTCCGCCATTTCTTTCCTCCACAAGCTTTTGTATGTCCAACTTCAAAATATCTTCATTAATTACAGTTACATTATCATATTCTGAGAGCGTATCTTCCAAAATAGGAAGAAGGTTTTTATCAATTTCAACTGCCACCACTTCTCTTGCCGCCTCACACAAATACTGCGTCATCGTTCCGATACCCGGTCCGATTTCGAGCACCATATCTTCCTTCGTCACGCCTGCGCCTGCAATAATCTTATCCAACACGCGTCCGTCGATGAGAAAGTTTTGCCCAAACTTTTTCTGAAAATTAAAATTATATTTCTTAATCACTTCTATTGTTCTTTGAGGATTTGAAAGCTTCTCCATAAACATTCCTTTCTTTGGCATGCGTTAAAAACACACCGTCCAAACACATAAAATTATTATTCTAATATCATATCCCATACAAAAAGAACTGTCAATTTCTTTCAATATCCTTACATCCCTTGCTTTTTCTTCTTAATCTGTTACACTGATATTAATTAACGTCTATGCAGACACAAAGGAGGTTTCCCATTGTTCAAGAAAAAATCCAAATATGTATTGTTCATAACACTTATTTTTTTAATAATCCCGTCTGTTTTATCCGGCTGTGCCCGATTCGACAAGACAGCCTATGTGCAGGCCGCCCTCGATTCAATCTACAAAGGCGACCATCTGAAGTTTTCGGAAATTACCGGCACAGATATCGCCACGCTCGAAACAAATTATTCCGAGGCTGTCAGCGCTGAAACCGATTCTTTTTTAAACTATATCGGTATTGGGGACTATGCGGATATGGTCAGTGCCGATGTCAAAAAGGAAATTTCCTATTTGCTCAAACAAATTTACAAACATACAAGCTATTCTGTAGGTGAACAAGACAGCAGCGGCAATATTCCAGTAAAGCTGCTTCCTGTGTCTTTATACTCACTTTCCGGTGATAAAATTACGGCTTATATGCAGGATTTCTTTGACAAAAATGATAAGGGCGAATTTGCCTCCCTAAGTGACGAGGAATTTTACAGCCGCTATGCCAAGGGAATCTTGGATATTGTTTCCGGCTCATTAAGCTCAATCAGCTATTCCAACGAGGTTACGGTTTCAGTGACAATTACCCGTGACGGCACTGCCTACAGCATTTCACCGGAGTCCTTCGCAGAAATTGATAAAGTTATTTTGGATTATACAATGTAAAAAAGTGTGCAAAAGCACACTTTTTTACATTAAGCCTTTTTCATCTCCAGACGCATTTTAAGCATCCCCTCACTGTAGGAGGCTTCAATTTTTCCACCCATCTGAGTCACAAACTGCCGCACGATTGCAAGCCCCAATCCCGTATTTTGGCCGCTTCGCATACGGTCGGTTGTAAAAAACCGATTAAATAAAACCCGAAGCTCATCTTCGCTGATTTCATCACTTTTATTTCCAATTTCTGTAATAATTGTTTTCTCCGAAGCATAAAGCTTAACGCTTAAATAATCCCGGCCGTGTTTTAATACATTCTGAATTAAGTTGGCATAAACCCTGCTCATTGCCTTGGCGTCTGCCATTGCCAAAAGTTTCTCCGAAGCTATCTCCACGTCAACCTGAAAATGACTGTTTTCAAGCGCATCATATTCATCGGCAATTGCCTGACTCATCAAAACACTCAAATCAACAGCCTCCATGCAAAACTCATATTCGCTGCCTTCAAGCCGTGACAAATCATAAAACTGGGAAATGAGATTTTTAAGTCTCTGAGCCTTATTGTCAATAATATCCAAATATTCTTTGATGTGTATATCCTCGCCTGCAGCATATTCTCTTTTCACAAGCTGGACATAACCCAAAATACTTGTCAGAGGCGTTCTCAAATCATGGGAAATATTGGATATCTGATGCTTGAAATCCACATCCCTTCTTTGCAGCTCTACCTGCTTTTCCTGACAAACTTCAATATAATGATTTATCGTTTCCAAAAGTGCCTCCAGCGCTTTATCCGGCACCCTCAAAAGTATTCTGTGACGGCCGCCCTTTTCACAGACTTCTCGGATATCTTCATTTAAACCGCGTATATGACGGCGCTGCCCGATATAAAGCACCGTCATCACAGACGCCCACAGCAGAGCAAGCACACATATGACAGTCATCGCAATCCCCCCTTCCAATGCTAAAAGCGGCGGCACAAAACGTACCGCCGATATTTATCACTTAATTTCCTTTTTTCTAAAGCACAGCCATCCCAAAAGCGCAAAAATTACAAAGAAGCATACGCCGTCAACCCAAAATTCTCCGGCCAGCGAAGAAACCTGTGAAATATCATTAAGGCTCTGAACAGCCTGAGCTTTTTTAATCGGCAGCAGCTCTGCGATTTTATAGAAAATTTCCTTCTCTGTAATATAGTAAAGCATTGTGAGAAATGACGGCAGCACTGCCGTATAAGCAAAAGCGACAACTGCGCCGAAAGTAGCGTTTTTAATATTAAACCACAAAGCAACGCAAATTGCAACCTGGCTGAGCCATAACGGTATAAGTACGCCCACCGCCTTAAAGAAATAACCTGTATAGGCAAGGTCTGTGTCCTCCGGTCTGAAAAATATCCAACAGGTAACTACACAAAATACCGCAATAATCAGCGCCAGTACAATCATAACAATAGACGCCGCAATCAGCCTTGCAAAATAAATCTGTCCTCTCGTATAACCAAAAGCAACTGAATTTTTCAGTGTCCCTTGCTTATATTCCTCCGAAAAAACCATATCCGTCGTAATAATTGCAAGATACATCCCCAAAATCAGACAAATCGTATAAACACACAAAATTTCACTCCGAGTCATCACCTGAAAGCCCATAGAGCTCTGAACGACCGACATCATAATCGTGAAAAGTAAAATAATTCCGGCACACACTCCAAGAAATATTTTTGTATATGCCCGCTTTCGACATTTATAAAGCTCTGCCTTGACTAAATTAAGCATTTTGTCCGCCTCCAATCAATTCGATAAAGTAGTCTTCAAGATTTGTCTGTGTTTCCTTGATGCCAAACAGACGGACGTTATTTTTCACAAGCGTCTCCGCAATCACATCCGGCTGGCCAAGCAGTTCATAGACACGAACAATATTTCCGGGAAGCACCTCATAGCTCACACAGCCGAGCGACTGTTCAAGCACTGCCGACGCCTTCTCCGCAGAATCAACCTTTAACTCTATGTGCTCACGGCTAATGGCCGAAAGCTCTTTTTCTGAAATATCCTGAATAATCTTTCCGCTATCCATAAATGTGTAATGTGTCGCAAGATTCTGAAGCTCTGCCAAAATATGGCTTGAAATCAAAATCGTCACATCATATTCACGATTCATTTTCAAAAGAATATTTCTGAATTGCACAATACCCTCCGGGTCCAGACCGTTGACGGGCTCATCGAGAATCAAAAGCTCGGGGTGGTTCATCAGTGCAAGGGCAAGACCGAGGCGCTGCTTCATACCGAGTGAAAAATTCTTAAACTTTTTCTTGTCCGCATGGGACAATTCAACCATCTCAAGCACCTCATCCACACAGCCGCTGCCGGCAATTCCCCGCTGACGCCTGTAATATTCAAGATTTTCCCGCGCAGATAAAAACGGATAAAAGCTTGGGATTTCAATCATCGTCCCCGTGCGGCGGCGCATCTTATTCAATCCCGCCGGTGTCCCTTCGCCAAACAGCGAAACCTCACCCTGCTCACCGATTGTCTGATTTGAAAGCACGCGCATCAGCGTTGTCTTTCCCGCACCGTTCTTTCCGACAAGACCGTAAATCTGTCCTTTAGGCACACGCAGGGATACATTATCCAGTGCCTTTAGTTTTCCGTATGTTTTTGTCAGATTCCTGACTTCTATCACATAACTGTCCATACCTATTCATCCTTTCAAAATATAACTTGCTTTCATCAATGTTGATGATGTTATTGTAGCGTCAAAGTTCCAAGAAAGCTTTATGAAAATATAAAGAAAGTTTAAAGCCGCCTCACAGCTCGCTGCATATGCAGCGGCCATGAAGCGGCCATCATTTACATTGCCATCTTAAAACCAATACCCCACACGGTTTTTATATATTCTGTCTCTTTATCCGCCTTTGCCAGCTTCTGTCTCAAATTGCTCACATGGACATTAACCGTATTATCCTCGCCGAAATAATATTCGCCCCAAATAGCGGTAAAAAGATTTTCCCGTGTAAAAACCTTTTTCGGATAGCGCATCATCAATTCAAGAATATCAAATTCCTTCACTGTCAGCGTAACTTCCTTACCGTCAATAATAACCTGGCGCGTCTCATGATTTAATGTAAGATTTTTAAAACTGAGCACCCTCTGCTCTGACAAACCGGATACATTCTCATCTTCTGCCGATGTCCGGCAGCGGCGAAGCACTGCCTCAACTCTCGCCAAAACCTCATCAATCTCAAAAGGCTTCATCATAAAATCATCAGCCCCAAGACGAAGGACATTGACTCTGTCAGCCACCTCCTGCTTTGCGGAAATCACGATGACCGGCGTCTTTATGCCCCGGCGGCGCATATCGGCAATAACCTCCTCACCTGTCATTCCCGGAAGCATCAAATCAAGCAGCACTAAATCAAATTTTCGCTGTGACAGCCACATCACAGCCTCTGTGCCCGAAAAAGCACTTGTCGTCTTGTAATCCGAAAGAATCGTCGCCAGTAATCTGTTGACATCATTCTCATCCTCAACAATTAATATCTGTTCTTCTCTCACCGCTTATTCTCCTGTCTTTTCTGTCACCTTTGCCGTCTCCATCATCAGCTCTGTCACCCGCTTTAGCGTCAGCTCTGCCTTGATGTCATCCTCCGAATAGTATTCTTTAAGCTGGCTGATATCCGTATAGCCAAACCACTCGGCAGCCTCCTTTAAATCTTCATCGGACAGCTTATCAATTGCGATGCCCTCCTGCTTGGCAACCACCCTCGAAATGACTGACTTTTTCGCCGATTTTTCAATTTCATCAGCAATCTGCTGATTATAATCTTCAATACTTATGCCCATATAGGCTTCGACATATTCCTCCAGCGTCATATTTTCAAGCTTTGCACTTTCCTCATCATTTTTCTTATAGACTTCCTCTTTCGCTTTAAGCAAATCCTCCGGATAATTCTCAATGGCTGTATCGGCAATTACCTTATCCCACACGGCCTGCTGCGCCAGCAATTCCTTTTGGGCATCGACACCTTTTTGAAGATTTTCTTTGAGATAGGCACGAAACTCGCCGACATTGCTGCATTCCCCGCCGGAAAGTTCCTTGGCGTAATCATCGTTAAGCTCAGCCCTGCCTTCCTCTAAAATAGCTTTCACAGTCACCTTATAGACTGCACTTTTTCCCGCCAGCGCTTCATTAGGATAGCTGTCCGGATAAGTCACTGAAATTTCAGCCGCTTCGCCCGGCATCACACCGATTAATTGCTTCTCCGCACCGTCAAAAAAGACGCCCGAACCGATTAAAATATTATAATCACTCTCTGATTCCCCTGAAATCGCCTGATTATCCATATAGCCTTCATAATCCACTTTTACAAGGTCTCCGTCGGCTACCGCTCTGTCTGTCACCTCTGTCTGAGTTGTCCCGTTAGTCACAAGAGAATTTAGTTGATTTTCCACTTCTTCATCTGTAATATCTGCCATAGCCTCAATGGTAACTTCCACATTTTTGTAATTTCCAAGCGTTATCTTCAAATCTTCCAACTCAGGCTCTTTCACCGAATCTATATTTACATCAGTCTCTGTCTCCTTGCCGTCTTCACCGACATTTTTTGTATCGTTCTTAGAACAGCCTCCAAGCATCGCCGCCGTCATCAGCATACATAAGCCTGTCACAAATACTTTTTTCATAGTCTACCTCCGCTTTGCTATAAATTATCAGATACCATACATAGACATCGCATTTTTACATGTAATATCTATAACATCCGAAACATCCATACCCTTAATTTGGGCAATAGCCTCTGCCACATATTTAAGATTTAACGATGAATTTCTTTTCCCCCGGTTTGGTACCGGTGCCAAATACGGGCAGTCTGTTTCAAGCAGTATACGCTCAATAGGCACAGCCGCCGCCACAGCCTTTACGTTTTTCGCATTGGAAAAAGTGACAACACCGCCAAGGCCAATATAGTAGCCAAGCTCGACATACACTCTCGCCATTTCTTCGGAATAAGAAAAGCAATGAATCACGCCTCTTGTTCCCTGTCCGTCCTCCGATTTTATAATATCCAGCGTATCTTTCGCCGCATCTCTTGAATGAACAATGATTGGCAGCCCAACCTCCTTAGCCAGCGCAAGCTGACGTCTGAACCAATACTTTTGACGCTCGCGCACAGCCGTCTCCTTATCCCAATAATAATCAAGACCGATCTCGCCGACAGCC
>CABUBX010000048.1 GCA_902489925.1 uncultured Lachnospiraceae bacterium
CCGTGACCGAAGCAAACGAAGTTTGCTTTGGTTGGGCATGGCGGATTTTGGAACAGAAAACCAAGCGAAAGCCCGTGACCGAAGCAAACGAAGTTTGCTTTGGTTGGGCATGGCGGATTTTGGAACAAAAAACCAGGCGAAAGCTTAAGGTGAAGCAGGCGAATTTTTACACGATATACAATTTTTATGGAGAACAATTGAATGAAAATACTTTTAACAGCAATCAACGCCAAGTATATTCACGCAAATCTGGCGGTTTATTCTCTGGCAGCCTATGCGGGGGACAGCGGGGCCGATATTAAGATTGCGGAATATACAATTAATCATCAAAAGGAAGAAATACTCAAAGGTATATATATGGAGAAGGCCGATGTTGTCGCTTTTTCATGTTACATATGGAATATTGAATTTGTATTGGAAATCGCACAGCTTTTAAAACGGGTGGCGCCGCAGACAAAAGTGTGGCTTGGCGGACCGGAGGTTTCCTATGATGCCAAAGCCTTGATGGCGGCACATCATGAAATTGACGGAATTATGTGCGGTGAAGGGGAAGAAACATTTAAAAAGCTTTCTGAATGTTATGTAAACTCTGAAAAGAAAGGCTGCCGTCCGGAAGATGAATTTTCAAATATTTTCGGACTTGTTTACAGAAAAGACAATGATATTTATGTAAATCAACCTGCGCCGCTGATGGATATGGACTGTCTTCCGTTTGTTTATGATGATTTGACATTATTTGAACATAAAATTATTTATTATGAATCAAGCCGCGGCTGTCCGTTTTCGTGCAGCTACTGTCTGTCCTCCATTGATAAAAAGGTGCGTTTTAAGCGTACGGCGCTTGTAAAAGAAGAATTGAAAAAGCTTCTTGATGCCCGTGTGCCTCAGGTGAAATTTGTTGACAGGACATTTAACTGCCGTCATCAGCATACGATGGAAATATGGCAGTTTATTAAAGAAAATGATAATGGGGTGACAAATTTTCACTTTGAAATTACGGCAGATTTATTGAATGAGGCAGAAATTGAGCTTTTAAATACGATGCGTCCGGGACTTGTCCAGTTGGAAATCGGCGTACAGTCCACAAATCCGGAAACGCTCAAAGAAATTCGCAGAGTGATGGACTTTCATCAGCTTTCGGATATTGTTAAGAAAATTGCTGACGGACACAACATTCATCAGCATTTGGACTTAATTGCCGGACTGCCGTTTGAAGATTTAAAGTGCTTTAAAAAGTCTTTTAATGATGTATATGGACTAAAGCCGCAACAGCTTCAGCTGGGCTTTTTAAAAGTCCTTAAAGGTTCGTGGATGCATGAAAACCGGGAAGCCTATGGTCTTGTCTATACACCGAAGCCGGTATATGAGGTGCTTTCAACAAAGTGGCTTAGTTTTGAGGATATTTTATTTTTAAAAGGCATTGAAGCCGTTGTGGAAATATTTTACAACAGCCATCAGTTTGAAAAAACGATAGAATATCTCAGCCGTTTTTTTGAAAATGCTTTTGATTTTTATGCGGCGCTGGCGGCATACTATGAAAAAAACAAGCTCAATGAGATGAACCATAAAAGACTGGCAAGATATGAGCACCTGCTGGACTTTTCAAAAGAAACGTCAGCAGAGCCGGGGCTTGTGAAAGCGATGCTTATTTATGATTTGTATGCGAGAGAGCATTTGAAAAGCCGTCCTTTGTGGGCGGGAGACCGGGAACATAAAAAAGAAGAAACGGCGGCATTTTTCAGCGACAATAAACAGTTGTCCGCGTATTTGCCGGATAGGGCAGGGATGAGCTACAGGCAGATACGATTTGAGACACATTTAGAATATTTTGAGTATGATATGAAGACAGCGTGGGAAAGCGGCAGGGCTGTCCGGCGGGAATATAAAATATTATTTGATTACGGACACAGAGATGCGCTGACTTATGAGGCGCTGACGATACATATCGTTTCATAGATGAAAGGAACATACGATGATTAAAGATTATGTAGCCTTTGATTTGGAGACGAGCGGACTGAACTGTGAGACGGATGAGATTATTGAAATCGGTGCCCTAAAAGTAAAGGGAGGCAAGGTTGCAGAGCGATTTAATCAGCTTATACGTCCGAAGGTGCCGGTGACGCCTCAAATCACGGCGATTACGGGAATAACGAATGAGATGCTTGAGAAGGCGCAGCCTGTAGAAAAGGTCATTCCTGAATTTATTCTTTTTTGCAGGGATGAAATTATGCTCGGACATAATGTTATGTTTGACTATAAGTTTACAAAGGTATATGCTAAAAGATACGGACTGCCTTTTGAAAAAAAAGGCATTGATACATTAAAGATTGCAAGAAAGGTACTGCCCGATTTGGAATCAAAAAGTCTTGGGGCTTTGTGCGAGCATTATGAAATTGTGAATCAGGCGGCGCACAGAGCTTACCACGACGCTTTGGCAACGGCAAAGATTTATCACATGCTGGCGCATTTTTATGAAGAAAAGTATCCGAAGCTTTTTGAGCCGGAAAATCTTATTTATCATCAAAAAAAGGTATCGCCGGCAACGGCAAAGCAAAAAGTCTACTTGAAGGAATTGCTGAAATATCATAAAATAGACTTTAATCAGGACATGGATGCAATGACAAAAAGCGAGATGTCCAAAGTGATTGATAAGATTATTCTTGTTCATGGCAGGATGTTTTAAAGTGCAAAGGGGAATTTTTATGTTTGATAAAAAGAAGAAAAAAATTATTTCAGCAGTAATTGCTGTAATTTTAGTGGCATCAATGGTACTCGGCTGCGTTGCCGCCCTTTTATGAAACAGGGCTTTACAGCCGTCTGCCTTTGATTTTAAGAAAAATCAGGAGGAAATATGAAGCGGCCTTTTCTATGTGTGAAGCGGTTACTTTTGAAAACGGCGGCTGTGGCAGTATTGGCGCTTTTACCTGTGCTTGCGGTGTCGGCAGCAGAAGCGGAAGATACAAAAAAGGACGGACAAATCCGGCTTCCCGAGAATGTTTTTGTCGAGGGGATAAATATCGGCGGGAAAACACCAAAGGAGGCGCGGCTGATGCTGGAGGCGTTTTTGAGTGCAGTAGAAAATTACAGACTGGTACTTAACTGCGAGGCAAAGGAAGTTACATTTACCTTTAAAGAGCTTGGCGTAAGACTTGCTGACAGAGGGGCTATTGATGAAATATGCAATGTATGCAGAAGAAAAGATTTTATGCGTCAGCTTTCAGAGCTTTGCAGCATTTCCGGGGATGGCCTGCATTTTAAATTGGATTTTGTATGTGATGAGGCGGAGGCTTCCTGTCTTATTGAAGGCAGGCGGGCTGAGATAGATACAGAGGCGAGGGATGCCTCGCTTGTACGAAAAAACGGTGAGTTTATTGTGACACCGGAGATACCCGGTCAGACAATCGACAGCAAGGCAACGGCAAAAGAATTGGCTGGCGCCATTAAAAAGCGCTGGCGAGAGGGCGAAAAAGGGCTTTGTGTATCCGCTGTGCTGCACCGGACAAATCCGGAGCATTGTGCGGATGAACTTTTGACAGTCAAAGAGCGGCTAGGGGCTTATGAAACAAGCTTTGCAGGTTCGTCTAAAGGGCGTATGGCAAATATAAGAAATGGTGCATCAAAGCTTGAAAACACGGTTGTTTATCCCGGTGAGGAATATTCATTTTTACAGGCGATGACACCTTTTAGCGAAGAAAACGGCTATTTTACGGCGGGCACCTATGTCAATGGCCGCAATACGCCGGGGCTTGGCGGCGGTATTTGTCAGGTATCATCGACACTTTATAATGCGGTGCTTCGCGCAGAGCTTCAAGTGACTGAGCGTACGAATCATATGATGACTGTCGGGTATGTGCCGCTTGGCGCAGATGCGACAATTGCCAATCCTTCGATTGATTTCAAATTCAGAAATGATACAAAGACACCGGTACTTATTGAAGCATTTACATCCGGCACAATGCTTTATGTGAATATTTACGGTAAAGAAACGCGTCCTAAAAATCGGACGATTGAATTTGTGACGGTCACAGAGGAAACGGTGCAGCCCGGTGCCGATGTGGTGACTTATGATGCCTCAAAGCCGGCGGATTATTTTTACGTCGAGCAAAATGCGCATACGGGCTACACGGCGGCGTTTTATAAAAATATTTATATAGATAATCAATTAACAGAACAGATTTTAATTAACCGAAGTCAATACGGTGCTTATCCGCGCTATGTGATTTGCGGCAGTGGATAAATAAAGGAGAATTATGAAACAGGGAAAATTACCGGAAAATATATTGGACAGAGCTGTGTTAAAAAAGCTTAAACGGCGCAGGTGTGAGGTTTTGACAAGACCTGCGGCCGGTGCGGATTTGGCTGCGGCAGATTTCAATGGTCTGGCGGCAGTCAGTCACATGAATACAATGTGCGGCAGTGCCGAGGAGTGTGGACGCTTAGCTGTTCTTTCGGCTGCAAATGGTCTGTGGGCACAGGGCGCCGATGTTTATGGTGTGCATATGAGTGTGACAGCCCCAAGACTGGCAGATGAACAGGATATAAGACAGTTTATGGGATTTTCGGAGGCTGTGTGTGCGCAGTCGGATATAGAAATTATGGGCGGGCATACGCAGGTGAGCGATGCCGTCAATGAATTTGTTGTGACTGTGTGTGCCAACGGATTTTTAGAAAAAGATAAACTGCCGGATAAACGTCGGGTTCAGGCGGGCGATGACCTTGTGATGGCAGGTTTTGCGGGACTGTCGGGAACGGCAATCATGGCAAAACGTGCATCGGATGCGCTTTGCGCAAAATATAATCCCGATTTTATTGATGGCGCTGCGCAGTTTTATAAGTTTGGCAGTGTGAGGGCTGCCGCCCGCATTGCCGACAGCTTTGGCGTGTCGGCAGCACATGATGTTTCATCATCAGGGATTTTTGGTGCACTTTGGGAATTTGCCTCATGGAGTGGCAAGGGCTTTCGTGTGGATTTGAAAAAAATATTATTAAAGCAGGAAACAGTTGAGCTCTGTGATTATTTTGATTTGAATCCTTACCGTCTGGAATCCTCGGGCGCGTTGCTTTTTGCGGCGCCGCACGGCGAGCAGCTTGTGTATCTTTTGAAAAAAGAGGGCATTGACGCTGCGGTTATCGGAGAGGTGACGGATAATCACGATAAAACAATTGTGAATGATGATGAGGAAGGCTTTATGGAACCGCCGAGAGGTTCCGAAATGGCTAAAGTTGAATGGAGGAAAGAAAAATGAAGGAAAAAATATTGGCAATTATAGAGAAAAACAGTAAGATAAGCGTCGAGGATTTGGCGCTACTCTTAGGTGAGAGTATTGAAAATGTGGCGATGGCAGTGGCTGAGATGGAACAGGAAAAAATTATCTGCGGCTATCACACAATTATTAATTGGAATAAAGTCACAAGCGAAAAGGTGAATGCGCTGATTGAAGTCAAGGTGACGCCGCAAAGACAGCTCGGTTTCGATAAAATTGCGGAAAGAATTTATAACTATCCTGAGGTTACAGCCGTCTATCTTATGTCCGGCGGTTTTGATTTTGCAGTGTTTATTGAGGGACGCACACTTCAGGAAGTTGCCGAATTTGTGACATCAAAGCTTTCGACTATTGATTTGGTATTAAGTACGGCAACACATTTTGTTTTGAAAAAATATAAAGAACACGGTACGGTGCTTGTTGCACAGCCGACAAGAGAAAGGCAGCTGATTACACCATGAGAAATCCATTATCTGAAAAAATTACCGGCATAAAGCCCTCGGGTATCCGTAAATTCTTTGACATTGTCACAGAGATGAATGACCCGGAGGTTATTTCACTCGGTGTAGGTGAGCCGGATTTTGATACACCATGGCATATTCGCGAGGAAGGTATTTTTGCACTTGAGCAGGGAAGAACCTTCTACACATCAAATTCCGGTCTTATGGAGTTGCGCACAGAGATTTCAAAGTATCTAAAAAGAACTTGTGGCGTTTCCTACGATGCCGCCAAAGAAGTCATTTTGACAGTCGGCGGCTCAGAGGCGATTGATATAGCGCTGCGCGCCATGCTTGACCCGGGAGATGAGGTGCTTATTCCGCAGCCAAGCTATGTTTCTTATGAACCGTGTACAATTCTTGCGGACGGTGTGCCTGTCATTATTAACTTAAAAGAAGAAAATGAATTTAGGCTGACGGCAGAGGAAGTGCTTGAAGCTGTGACAGATAAAACGAAGATTCTTATTTTGCCGTTTCCGAATAACCCGACAGGTTCAGTGCTTCGCCGTGAGGATTTGGAGGCTATTGCAAAAGTATGTATCGAAAAGGATATTTTTGTGCTTTCCGATGAGATTTACAGTGCCTTAACTTACGGCGATGCAAAGCATGTGACAATTGCTTCAATTCCGGGAATGAAGGAAAGAACCATTTTAATTAACGGTTTTTCAAAAGCTTATGCCATGACCGGCTGGCGTCTGGGCTACGCCTGCGGTCCGAAAGAAATTATGAAGCAAATGGTTAAAATTCATCAGTTTGCCATTATGTGCGCGCCGACAACAAGCCAGTATGCGGCTGTTGAGGCTTTAAGAAACGGTGATGCCGACGTGGAGATGATGCGTCAGTCTTATGACCAACGCCGCCGTTTTCTTGTCCACACCTTCAGGGAGATGGGGCTGGAATGTTTTGAGCCGTTTGGGGCTTTTTATGTATTTCCAAGTATTAAAAGTCTTGGTATGACTTCTGATGAGTTTGCAGAAAAGCTTTTAAAGAGCGAAAAGGTAGCTGTTGTGCCGGGAACGGCATTTGGCGACTGCGGCGAGGGATTCCTTCGTATTTCTTACGCCTATTCCCTTGATGAGCTTAAAGAAGCGACAGGAAGAATTGCCCGCTTTGTAAAAAAATGCAGAGATGGAGAGATAAAGTAGGATGTTAAATATTGTACTTCACGAGCCGGAGATCCCGGCAAATACAGGAAATATCGGACGCACATGCGTGGCTGCCAATGCGAAGCTTCATCTGATCGAGCCGTTAGGGTTCCGGTTAAATGAAAAAAATCTGAAAAGAGCAGGAATGGATTACTGGAAAGATCTGGATGTGACAACATATATCGATTATAACGACTTTCTGGAAAAGAATCCGGGAGCTAAGATTTATATGGCAACTACGAAGGCTGAGAAAATATATACAGAAGTCAAGTATGAGCCGGATTGTTATATTATGTTTGGAAAAGAAAGCGCAGGAATACCGGAAGAGATTCTTGTGAATCATAAAGAAGACTGTATTAGGATTCCGATGGTTGGAGATATCCGCTCCCTCAATCTCGGAAATTCAGCGGCAATTGTTTTGTACGAAGCACTGCGCCAGAATGGTTTTGAGGGGATGAATCTGGAAGGTCATTTGCATCATTTGAAATGGTAATACTGTGATGTGATAAAACGGCATAGTTGTAAGATAATTGAGCGAATTGTGTGGCATTAGACTAAAGTTCATAGAAATGTTATGAAAAGTTTATAGACATTTCCACATAATCATATTATAATTTAATTTAAATTACAAAAAAAGTTGTTATCAAAATAGGAGAGGTGGTGACAGAATGGTAGAAGAAACCATTAAGACCATCAAGGAGACGGAGAGTGAAGCAGAGGAAATATTAAAAGCAGCCGATGTAACATGTACCTCGATCCTTGAAAAAGCTGCTGCATCTGCCAATGAAATAAAAGAACAGGCGGAGGAGAAAGCGAAAGAGAAGGCGAAAGCGGCGCTTAGCGCAGCGAAAGATGCCGGAGATATTTCTACCAGGGAAGCGCTCGCCAGGGTAGACGAAGAGATTGCAGAATTGAAAAAAGCCGCGCAGGCAAAAGAAAAAGAAGCAATTGATTCGGTGATTGCAGAATTGGTTTAAACGAACCAAACTGAATGGAAAGAGTGGAATAAAAGTAAAGGAGGGATGAAGCTATGGCAATCTTGCAGATGCAAAGAGTTAGTATCTGCGCGCTTAAGAAAGACCGTAAGGCAATTCTGGAGAAGATACAATCCCTTGGAGTCATGGAAATGAGTCAGGTTGCCGAAGACGAAGCAGGCTTTGAGAAAATGGACACGTTAAGTGCACGGCAGGATTTTGAGAAGAAGACACATCTTACAGAAGCTGCTCTCCATGTTCTTGACGAGTACGCTCCGGTCAAGACATCTATGTTTGCCGGTTTGGAAGGAAAGAAGCTGATCAGTCAGGAAGAGTTTCAAGAAGCCATTTTAGGGAAAGACGAAGCGATACAAAATGCCAACATTCTGATTGCGAAGAGTAAAGAGATTGCGGAGAAAAAGGCAGGGATACTGAAGCTTGAAAATCAGATAGAGATCCTTCATCCGTGGCTGTCTTTAGACGTGCCGATGACATATACCGGTACGAAAAAAGTTGCAATGCTGCTTGGAACAATGGCAGCAGATACTACGACAGAACGCATATATGCTCTTGTGGCAGAGCATTGTCCGGAAGAGACGCCTGACATAGAAGTGCAGGTGATTGAGAAAGATAAGGACGCACTTTATCTGACCGTGTTCTGTATGAAAGAAAATGTTGGAAAGGTAGAAGAAGCGCTTCGAGCGGGCGGATTCGCAAGACCATCGCAGATGACAGATCAGGTTCCGGCAAAAGAAAAAGAGGAGCTTGAGCAGAAGGTGGAAACCCTGAAGCAGGAAATTAAAAAAGATGAGGAAACGATCGCAGGATATCGGGATGTGAGAAATAGCCTGAAGGTAGTCGGAGATTATTTCCGAATGCGGGCAGATAAGTATCAGATTCTTGGAACGATTCCACAGTCTCAGAGAACCTTTCTCGTCAGCGGGTATGTGCCGGAGAAGGTCGTGCCGGCAATCCAAAAAGCGATTGGAGATAATTATGACTGTGTGATAGATATCGAAGCGCTGGGTGAAGAGGAAGAGGCACCGACACTTCTTGAGAACAATGGCTTTTCTGAGTCGGTAGAGGGTATTGTAGAATCTTACGGACTTCCGAAGAAAGGGGAAATCGACCCGACAACGATTATGTCATTTTTCTATGTATTTTTCTTTGGAATGATGTTATCGGATGCCGCATATGGAGCGATTATTGCGATTGCGTGCTTTGTCATGCTGAAGAAATTCCCGAGAATGAGTGAAAGCATGCACAAGTCGATAAAGTTATTTATGTATTGCGGACTCTCGACGGTAATCTGGGGAATTCTGTTCGGCGGATACTTTGGAAATATTGTAGATATTGTATCACAGAAGTTTTTTGGAACAACGGTTACGATCGATGCACTGTGGTTCATGCCGCTGAATGATCCGATGAAATTGCTCGTATACTCGATGCTGTTTGGTGTGATTCATTTATTTGTCGGTCTCGGCATCAAGGGGTATCTGTGCCTGAAAGATCACAAGGTTATGGATTTCTTCTGCGACGTAGTGTTATGGTTTATGCTTCTTGTGGGATTGATCCTCATGCTTTTGCCAAGTGATATATTTGCATCTATCGCACAGACAACAATTGTGTTCCCGCCGGCGCTTAATATGCTTGCCAAAGGACTTGCGATTGCAGGAGCAGTCGGAATTGTCCTCATGTCGGGAAGAAGCAGCAAGAATCCGGGACTTCGGATCGCGCTTGGAGCATATGATTTGTATAATATTACCGGATGGTTAAGTGATGTATTATCCTACTCCCGTCTGTTAGCCCTTGGGCTTGCTACCGGAGTTATCGCATCCGTAATCAATCAGATGATCGGAATGTTCCCGAATAATATACTTGGAATTATTTTATTCGTTGTGTTCTTTGTTGTGGGACATACGCTGAATCTGGCGATTAATTTATTGGGCGCATATGTACACACAAACCGTCTTCAGTTTGTAGAGTTCTTCGGAAAATTCTACGAAGGCGGAAGCAGACCATTTCGGCCATTTCATTCAGATACAAAATATGTAGATGTTCAGAGTAATGCAGATTAATAATAAGCGAAGTTAACAACATATAAGGAGGAAATGTAGACTATGAGTATTATGGAAAATTTAGGAATCGTATATGCGCTTCTGGGCGCGGCAATTGCGGTATTACTGGCAGGTGCGGGATCTGCAATGGGTGTAGGTATTGCAGGACAGGCGGCAGCCGGAGTTGTAACAGAAGACCCAAGTAAGTTTGCCAAGGTTTTGATCATGCAGCTTCTTCCTGGTACACAGGGACTTTACGGACTGCTGGTTGGATTTATCACATTATCTAAAATTGGTATTTTAGGCGGCGGCGTTGCAGATGTCAGTGTGCAGACAGGTCTTATGATTCTGGCAGCATGTCTTCCGATTGGTATCGTTGGACTGATCTCAGGAGTTGCACAGGGAAAAACAGCAGCTTCTTCTATCGGTATCGTAGCAAAGAAGCCGGATCAGTTTGGTAAAGCTATGCTGTTCCCTGCAATGGTAGAGACATATGCAATTCTTGCACTTTTGATTTCTTTCCTTGCAGTAAATGGAATTCAGGTCTAAGAAGGAGTAAAAGGCTATGACTGGATTAGAGAAAATGAAAAGCCAGATTCTGAGCGAAGCCAGGGCTTTGGCAGACAATAAGGTCGAAGAAGCAAAAGCGGATGCTCAAAAGATCACAAGTCAGGCCGAGGCAGAAGCAGAGAAATCAAGTGAACTTGCACAGCGCAAGTCAGAGGCAGATGTGAAAGCTTATGAAGAGAGAGTGGCATCGGCAATTGATCTTAAGAGAAGAACCAGAATTCTGGAAGCGAAGCAGGAAGTAATCGCAGATGTGCTTAAGAAAGCATACGATTCCCTGATTGCTATGGACGAGAAAGAATATTTTGCTCTTCTTCTTAAGATGCTTGATAAATATGCACTGCCGGAAGCAGGAGAGATCTTTTTTGCAGCTTCTGACCTTGCGAGAATGTCGAATGATTTTCGGGCAGAAGTAGAAAAATCGGCAGCATCAAAAGGCGGAAGTCTGGTCATCTCGGAAGAAGGCAGAAAAATAGAAAATGGATTTGTCCTCGCCTATGGAGGCATAGAAGAAAATTGTACCTTGCAGGCAATTTTTGATGCGAAAAAAGATGAGTTGTCTGATAAAGTGCATCGTATCATATTCGCGTAACGCGCAACAGGAGGAGTAACATGAGTGAAAAGTATACCTATGCGGTTGCGCGCATAAGGGCGCTGGAAGTTTCCCTGTTTTCTAACAGCACCATTGATCAGCTGATCGGGTGCCAGAGCTATGAGCAGTGTCTTCAGTTCCTGGAAGAGAAGGGATGGGGAGACTCTGAAACATCGGGAAACGCCGAGGCCATATTGACCAGAGAAGAAGAAAAGGTGTGGGAAGTGGTAAAGGAATTATCCGTTGGAATGGAACACTTTGCGGTGCTTTCTTATCCGAAGCTTTTTCACAATCTGAAAGCAGCCATCAAGGAAACCTGTACGGAAGGGAAAAAACGCCACATTTTCTATGAAGATGTATCCATTCCGGGCAGTGAGATGCTGGAGATTGTGAAGGAGAAGAACTTTGGTAAGCTTCCGGCAAATATGCAGCATGTGGCAGCAGAAGCGTATGAATCTTTTCTTCATACAGGAGACGGTCAATTGTGCGACGTGATGATCGACAGGGCGGCGCTTGATGCAATCTATAAAGCGGGAAAAGAAGCAAAAGACCAGATTATTCGGGATTATGCAGAATCTACCGTTGCAGTTGCAGATATAAAGATTGCCGTGCGTGCGCAGAAAACCGCAAAATCAATAGAATTCATGAAGCGGGCGATGGCAGAATGTGATAGCGTCAGTGTTGATAAGCTTGCAAAAGCAGCATTGGCAGGAGCAGATGCACTGAGAGATTATCTGCTCGGAACCGTCTATGCGGAAGGGGCAGAAGCGTTAGCGGAATCTCCGTCTGCATTTGAACGCTGGTGCGATAATCGTATTATTGAAACCATCAGTCCGCAGAAATATAATGCATTTACAATAGGTCCTGTGATTGCTTATGTGATCGCAAGACAGAATGAAATAAAAACGGTGCGAATCATTCTTTCCGGTAAGCGAAGTGATCTGCCGGATGATTCTATTCGGGAAAGGGTAAGGGAAATGTATGTATAAGATTGCAGTATTAGGCGATTACGATAGCATTTACGGTTTCGCTGCACTGGGACTTGATACATTTCCGGTTGAGACTCAGGAAGAAGCCGCAGAGATGCTTTCAAAACTGGCAGCAGGAGATTACGGTGTGATCTATATCACGGAAGCGTGTGCCGCACAGTTAAAGCATGAGATTTCAAAATATCAGGAGCAGATTATTCCGGCTATTATCCAGATTCCGGGAATTGCAGGAAATACCGGAGCCGGAGTAGCGGGAGTGAAAAAATCCGTAGAGATAGCTGTAGGATCTGACATTTTGTTTGGTGACAGCTAAACCATGCCGGTGTAAGAGCTGTGCAGTGGTAAATTTGTAGGAAAGGTAAGGTGATTCGTCCACATGAGTAGTACAGGTACGATCAAAAAAGTAGCAGGACCGCTGGTCATCGCGTCCGGTATGCGTGATGCGAATATGTCCGACGTTGTACGTGTCAGCGAGAAACGTCTGATCGGAGAGATCATCGAGATGCATGGTGATGAGGCATCCATTCAGGTATATGAAGAGACGTCAGGTCTTGGACCTGGTGAGCCGGTAGAATCTACAGGCGCACCAATGTCCGTAGAACTTGGCCCTGGTCTTATCACAAGCATTTACGATGGAATCCAGCGTCCGCTTGATGATATTATGAAGATTTCAGGAAATAACTTACAGCGTGGAGTTGAGGTTGCATCCCTGAAGAGAGATAAAAAATGGGAATTTGTCCCGGTTGCAAAAGTCGGTGATGAGGTGTCCGCAGGAGATGTACTCGGCACCGTTCAGGAAACCGCAGTTGTAGAACAGAAAATTATGGTTCCGTATGGTCTTGCAGGTACGGTGAAAGAGATCAAAGCAGGAGAATTTACCGTAGAGGAAGTGGTGGCTGTTCTCTCGACAAAAGACGGTGATAAGGAGCTTACAATGATGCAGAAGTGGCCGGTTCGTAAAGGACGTCCATAT
>CABUBX010000049.1 GCA_902489925.1 uncultured Lachnospiraceae bacterium
AAGCCGCTAAAACAGGACATCCACAAGCTGTACCACGTTTCTGATGAGGAAATACACGATATGATAAGAGGGGGCGATGAAAATGTCAGATGATGAAAAAATCGTCTGCTTTGGCGCGCTCAAAACGTTCTATAAAGATATCGAAGAAATATTTGTGAAAAAAGATTCCGAAGATGCGTCAGAACCAATTACCAATGAAGAAATTGACGAAATCATGAGAGGAGAAAGAGCATGGCAAGAAGAACATTAGCGGCAAGGGCTGCCGCAAAACAGTTTTTGGACAAGGACGGGCTTGTCCATCTGATTAAAAAAAATGACGAGCGCTATGTGCGTAAGGAAGACGGCAAGGGGCTTTCAAGCAACGATTTCAGCGATGAATACAAGAAAATCGTTGACGATTTAAACTATAAGCCGATTGCAATCAATAGTTTTACCAACAACAAAGGCACGCTGGAAATGGGCGCCACACTGACAGAAATCAATCTGACATGGTCGTATAACAAGACGCCAAAGTCTGCAAAGCTTGATGCAGAGGCGCTTGATGTCTCAGCGACATCAAAAACATTGGCTGGCCTTAATATCACATCCAATAAGACATGGACGTTATCAGCGACGGATGAGCGCGACAAGACGGTGACAAAGACAACAGCCGTCACATTCTTAAATGGCGTGTATTGGGGCGTTGCGGCGGCAGCAACAGATTTTACAAGCGAATTTATCTTAAAGCTGACTAAGGGCTTACAGGGAAGCAAGGCAAAGACATTTACTGTCAACGCTGTGGCCGGACAGCATATTTATTACACGGTGCCGACGCGCTACGGCGCTTGTGGTTTTAATGTCGGCGGCTTTGACGGGGGCTTTAGTAAGGTGGGCACAATCCAGTTTACAAATGCTTCGGGCTATACAGAGAGCTACGACATTTATATGTCTGATAACGCAGGGCTTGGCAGCACGACAGTCAAAGTATCATAGGAGGTGGCGTTATGGCGAAGTATAAAGGCAGTGTGGAATTGATTTCTGGTATTACACAAAAAAACGGCGGCAAATTCATGCTGATGGATGCAGCAGCAGTACAGTATGACGATACAGGAAAAAGCGTCAAAGATGTCATCGGCGAGCTTGAAGCTGGCGCAGGAAATGAAATTATTTCACAAGATGAAATCAACGGATTATTTTAAAAAAGGAGAACAGTATTATGGCAAAATTTCTTGATTTAACAGGTTTAGGGCAGTTTTTAACAAAGGTAAAAGAATGGGCAACAGGACAGTTTGTGGCAAAGGAACCGGGCAAGGCGTTGTCAACAAATGACTATACAACAGCAGAAAAACAGAAGCTCGCCGGATTGACACCGACAAAAATTGACATTGTAAAATTAAATGGTTCACCGCTTTCACCTGATGGAAGCAAGGCGATTAATATTGACTTGAGTACATATGCACTTAAAAGTGCAGTGACACAAGAAATTGCGCAGGCCGTGTCAGGAATCAAGCAGTTTGAGGCACAGGTTGTCGAAAGCCTTCCGCCTACAGGCACAGCCGGCATCCTGTACATGGTGTCCAATTCCGGCAGCGGTCAGAACGTCTATGACGAATACCTGTGGATTAATGGAAAATACGAGACGTTAGGAAAAAGGGAGATTGACTTGTCTACTTACGCGAAAAAGTCGGAAATTCCGACAAAGACAAGTCAACTGACTAACGACAGCAACTTCCTGTCTGCAGTTCCGGCTGAATATGTCACGGAAACAGAGCTGACAGGAAAAGGCTATCAGACGTCTGCACAGGTGGAAGCTGCCATTGCTGAATCAGTGACAGCAATCAGCAATGAGGAAATTGATTCATTGTTTTCTGCATAGGTGGTGATGACGGTGCCGAAATTTTTGCAACGGATTTTCAAGTCTAAAGCAAAGACCGATTTTAATAGTAATAAATACCTAAATTATAACGGTTTAGCGTATTTTGTAGAAAAAATATTAAATCAAAATGTATGCATCAAAGAAGAAATTACAACGTATGCCCCCGGAATTAACGAAATGCCGTCAATCGTATACGGAGGATACGCAGATAATAAAATTATTGAAGTGTATCTAAATGGTATGCGACTTAATCCGTTGACGGATTACAGGGTTGATGAGGAATACATACATTTAAACTTTGAAATTTCGTCAGAAAATAATGAAGTCATGATTGTATCGCATGAATTTAGAACGGTTATCAATTGAGGTGAAAGAATATGTACGAGCCGCAATCGCC
This sequence comes from uncultured Lachnospiraceae bacterium, assembly GCA_902489925.1. Lineage (GTDB taxonomy): Bacteria > Bacillota > Clostridia > Lachnospirales > Lachnospiraceae > Scybalocola_A. Next base: position 2,253 of record CABUBX010000049.1, read on the forward strand.
ATTCAATGTTCCAATGATGATATTAGAGCCATCAACTGAACCTGTGAACGGTGTCAAGAAAAAACTCTACCCCGACTGGCACAAACTATCGGACGAGCATATCTTTTTTGGCTCATTCAGAACGTTTGGCGGAACTGAAACCGTAAGCAACGGCGTTTACACACTTGAAAATACAGCAGTCATTGAAACATGGTTCAGACCTGACATTCAGGCAGGTTGCCGAGTTGTATTACTTCAAAGCGGAGTAACATTCGATATCATTGGCGCGCCGGAAAATATCAATATGCGAAATCAATACATGAAATTCAAGGTTAAGGCTGTAGGAGGCAAGGCGTAATGGCAAAAAACAAGATGAAATTCGGTTTTAAAGGATTTGAAGAAGTTTTTGAAAAATTAGACAGACTGAACGCTGATATGAAGAAAATCACGGAAGAAGCCCTTGAAAAATCTTTTGAAGCTGTGACACCGGGCATACAGGCGGCCATAGAACCGCACCATGACAGCGGCCAAACAGAAAAATCACTTGTGACTACACCTGAAATAAAATGGGATGGCACACGAGGCAATGTCAAAGTAGGCTTTAACATTGAAAATGGCGGTTTGCCATCTGTGTTTTTAATGTATGGCACACCGAGACATACGGCTGCAAATCAATACGGAAAATCCGGCAAGACCGTATCCGGTGTTCCTCAGGATACAACTTTGTATAACGCTATTTACGGTACGACTACAAAAAACAAAGTCAAAAAGATACAAAAAGAAATTTTCGAAAAGGCGTTGAAGGAGGCGATGAGGTGAAAACAAAATTAATCGCAATGCTTGAGACGTTTGGCTTCCCTGTATTACTACAGGGAAGCTTGAACGACGATGAAGAATATCCGTCGTCGTTCTTTACATTTTGGAATTTTGAAACGCCGGAAGCTATGCATTATGATAATCGGCCACATAGTGCAGTATGGGCGTTTTGGATTTGTTTCTATTCAAGTGACCCGATACTTGTAGATACAAAACTGGCCGAAGCAGCAAAACTACTGCAAGCAAACGGATGGGTAACAGACGGCAAAGGCCGAGATGTGGCAAGCGATGAAATCACGCATACAGGGCGTATGATTACATGCCGCTTTATTGAAAATTATTAATTTTTTAGGAGGACACAACTATGAAATATGTTGAATTTAGAGGCGTCAGAAATTTGGTAGCTGCTGAAATTTTGAAAGATGACAATGAACTTGATGGAGGTTACAAAGTCGGAGAAGTGTTCCCGATTGCGGGCGCGGGAGAAATTTCAAAGTCAACGGAAACATCATCCGAAGCGCATTATTATGACAATATCCCGGCCATCGTCATTGATTCTGAGGGCGCGGATGAAATCACTGTGACATGTTCTGTGCCGGATTTGGCGACCTATGCAAAATTGGTCGGAAAAGACATTGATACAGAGACAGGCGCGATGATTGACTGCGAACGTGAGGTTAAATATTTTGCGTTAGGCTACATTGTTGGACGCACAGACGGTGTCGAGCGCTACGTTTGGAGATTAAAGGGCACATTCTCAATCCCGGACGAAACATCAGCAACAAAAGATGACGGCACAGATACAAATAATATGGAATTAACTTATACAGGCATCTCAACGTCACATAAATTTACAAAAAACGGAAAGCCGGCGAAAGCGGTCGTTGTTGATGACACAAAAGAATCAAAAGCTGATGTAAGCACATTTTTTGAATCTGTGACGGACCCGGATGCGTTGAAAACAAAAACTGATTAATCAAAATGAAGGGCAAAACAATGATGTGGCGAAAATGGGGATACAACGATATCCCCATTTTGCACAAAACATGCGTTTAAAAAGGAGATTTAGCTATGATATTAAAAATAAACATTTATGACCCAAAAGGCAGAGAAGTTGTTCGGGTTGCCAATGGACAGACAGTAGACATCATGCTGGGCACAATTGAAAACCTAATGGAAATTTTAGATATTGACAACATCACGAACAATCTTGATTTACTGCAAAAAGTGTATGGGGCATACGGCGAAATTAAAAGTGTATTGTCAGATGTATTCGGGGATATCACAGAAGATGAATGGAAGCGCGTAAAGCTTAAAGAACTGGTGCCGACGCTTAAACAAATTGCGATGTTTACATTTGCCGAAATGGCAAAATTACCGAATGACCCAAAAAACTAAATGGGGAGGGAGAACCCCTCCCGTTTCATGAATTATTTTTTACGTTAAAATACAATATTTGCAAAGAATTTCCTGTAATGACGCCATGGACATTGGAAGCAAAGCCATATGTCAAAGTTATGAAGTTATACAGGGATTTAAGGACGCAGCAAATCAGAGCGTCAAAAGAATCAAGAAATACAAGTCGCATTGGGAAAAACGGTCAAAAAGTTATGCGCGTACGCGCACAAAATGACGACTGGTATTAGTCGGAGGCGACAGCATGTCTATAAAAGGAGAGCCAATTACAACTAAATTTTCGGTTGATATTTCTGAGCTAAAAGCCGGAATGCAGGAGGCGAATCGTCAAATAAGGCTTGCAAATTCTGCTTTTAAAGCGGCATCTTCCGGCATGGATGATTACGAAAATTCTGCCGACGGCTTGCAAGCCAAATTAGAGCAATTATCAAGCGTTCACGAAGCGGAAAATAAAAAGCTTGAATTGCTAAAACAGCAATATCAAATTGTCGCAGATGAACAGGGTGAAAATTCGGCGGCGGCTGAAAATCTGACGGTTAAAATCAATAATCAGCAGGCAGTGGTCAATAAAACCGCGTCCGAATTTAATAAGTATAGGAAAAAACTTGATGATTTAAACACTGCGTCCGAAGAAACCGCGGACGCAGCAGAAGAACAAAAAAGTGCTTATGACAAGTTAAAAAATACAATCGGCGAGCAAGAACAGGCTTTAAATAGATTAAAAACAGAATATTCCAACGTAGCTTTGGAACAGGGCGAAAACTCAGAGGAAGCCAAGAGACTTGCAATGCAGATTAAGCAGACATCAACAGAATTGCAAGATAACCGTGCAAAATTAGAACAAGCAAGCAAGGCGGCCGATGGATTTGACATATCACTTGAAAATGTCGAAAAATCATCAGGTGATGCGGCTGAAGGTTTTACGGTAATGAAAGGCGCACTTGCTGATTTGGTGGCTGATGGCATACGAAATACAGTCGATGCATTGAAGGACTTTGCAGTTCAGTCCGAAACATCACATAACTCTTTTCAAGTTCAAACGGGCGCAAGTGCCGACGAGATGGGTAAATTCAAAAAACAAATTGATGAATTGTATCTTAACGGCATGGGTGAGGATTTAAACGATGTTGCTGACAAGATGGCAAAGGTCAAACAGTATACAGGCGAAGTCAACCCGGAGAAAATGAAAGAACTGACAGAGTACACAATGACCTTTACTGATGCAATGGGCGGCGATTTTGAGGAGAATCTTCGTGGTGCTGATGCACTCATGGAAAATATGGGGCTGACAGCGGAAGAAGCGTTTGACCTCATGGCGAAAGGCGTGCAAAATGGGCTTGATAAATCCAATGAATTAAGTGACAACATTGCGGAGTATTCACAGTTATGGGACCAAGCCGGATTCAGCGCCGAAGAAATGTTCGCTATTTTGGAAAATGGCTTAGATTCCGGTGCGTACAATTTGGACAAAGTGAACGATTTTGTAAAAGAGTTTACAATATCATTATCAGATGGACGAATTGAGGATAATTTAGATTCATTTTCAAAAGAAACACAGACGTTATTTAAAGAGTGGAAAAAAGGCAAAAAAACATCAAAAGATGTGTTTGAATCAGTCATTAAAGATTTGAATAACACAACAAATGAGCAGGAAGCCCTCAGTATCGCAAGCAATGTATGGTCTGCACTTGGCGAAGATAATGCCATGAAAGTTATTAAATCGCTGACAAAAGCCAATGACAAATACAAAGATACAAAAGGCACGATGGAGGAGATTAATAAAGTCAAATATGATGACGTCGGGCAACAGTTTAAAATTGTCGGACGGCAGCTGCAAAATGAATTGTTGAAGCCTATGGCCGAAAAAGCACTGCCGGTAGTTAAAGAATTTGCGGATTTTGCGGTAGAACATATTGACGAGATAGGTGACGCGATTGTAGTTGTTGGAAGCGTTATGCTAACAACTTTTGCAGCGAATAAATTATCAGACTTTATCACATCCATTAAAAATATAGGAACGTCTTTAGGAGGACTTACAAGCCCAATTGGACTTGCCACAGCAGCAGTCGGCTTACTTGTTGGGGCAATCGAAATGCAACATCAACATGTCGAAAATATGATTGAGGACAATGCGAAATTGTCTGAATCTGAGGAAACACTTGTTGAAAAAATTGACGCAAGCAGTGATGCATTTACACGAATGGTAGAAGCCCGCCAGCAGTCTTTGTCCGGCATAGAAAACGAATATGGACAATATTCAACCCTTGCGCAGGAGTTGGACGGCCTTGTCGACGCTAACGGCCGTGTGAAAGATGGATACATTGACCGTGTTAATACGATTCTTGGAATTTTGAACCCGGCTCTCGGATTGGAAATGGAAGTCGTAGACGGCGCTATAGAAAATTATGGAAATTTAAGAAAATCCATAGATGAAGTTATCAAATCAAAGAAAACAGAAGCTGTAGTATCGGCAATGCATGGCGATTATGAACAGGCAATCAGAAACCAAACAAGCGCATACACGGAATACAGCGCGGCACAAAAGGCTGCTGAGGAAAATGAAAGAAAACTGACAGAGGCAAAAAGGGAACTCACTAAGAAAACGGAAGAATACAAGAATACAACTGCGATGAGCAGGGGCGAACTGAATATTTGGGCAAAAGATATTGCGGAAGCAGAAGCGAAAGTTGAAGGGCTCGAAAAAAAGCAAGGCGAATTAGATGAAGCGGCTAAAAAATCAGAAGAAGCATGGGTCGGGTACAATGCCACGATACAAAATTACGAAGGATTGATAGGTGCGATTGCTTCCGGGGATGCTAAAAAAATCGAAGCGGCCATGCAAAAGACCATCAACAGTTTTGTTACAGCCGAAGTTGGCACAAAAGCAAGTCTTGAAAATCAAGTCAAAAACATGACGAAGAATTATGAAGAATTGAAGGCTGCAGCAGATGCAGGCGCCCCGGGTGTTACAAAAGCGATGGTTGACAGTGCCAAAAACATGGTTGATTTGTCAACAGCCGAATTGGAGAAATTTGAAGCTAAAGCAAAAGAATCCACTGCAAAAGCAGGGGGGAGTGCAGTAGTTGGATTTGAGAGCAAAAGTCTCGATATGGCGATGGCTGCACAAAATATGATGATTGGCGCAGATGGAAAAATGAGAGAGTTTTTGCCGGAGTTTGGAATGACTGGACAGTATATCGGTGACAACCTCAAAGAAGGTATGGCGTCAAAATCGCCGCTGTTAGTTGAAACCGGCAAAAATATTGCAAACGAAACAAATGCCGCATTGGGTTCAGCTGATACTAAAGAAACCGGTTCACAAAAAGGTTCAGAGTTTAACACGGGTTTAGCAAACCAAAAAAGCAATATTGAATCAACAGGGGCAACGCTGTCCGATGCTACAAATTTGATGCTAGGATATTCAAACACACTTGCCACAGGTTCACGAAAAGGGAATGAATTTAATATTGGGCTTGGAAACCAAAAAAGCGCAATAGCTGCCACAGGTAATTTACTGTCAAAAACTGCCAACATAGGCATGGATTCTGCAAATACATCGCAAACAGGGTCTGAAAAAGGCCGAGAATTTACTGGCGGATTAGAATCAAAATCGGATGATGCACGTTCGGCCGGTGAAAAAATTGGAAGCGAAGCAAACAGCGGGATGGGTTCTGCGGATGCTTACGGTTCCGGCCAAAACACAACACAAGGCTTTATCAACGGCATGAGCAGCCTTACAAGCTCGGTGTGGGCAGCAGCGGCAAATATCGGACGGCAAGCGTTAAGTGCATTAAAAAATGCCATAAAAGAAGGCTCTCCGTCGAAATTGACAACACAATCTGGAAAATTTTTCGGAATGGGCTTTGTAAATGGCATTGCCGACAAAGTACGGTTCGCAGTTAAACAGGCGGCAATGATGGGGAAAGAATCTGCGAAGGCGCTTAATGATTCAATCGAAAGTGAACAAATTTCTGTTTCTGCAAACGCTGGACGCGCTCGTTTAAGCGGAAACATTGGAACGTCAGGACTTTTCGCAGGACATCAGTCGCGAACTGTCAATAACTATTACAATTTTAATCAGACAAACAATAGCCCGAAAGCATTGTCACGTTTAGAGATTTACAGGCAAACAAAAAACCAGCTGTTTGCCGCGAAAGGCAGGCTGCAATATGTATAGTTTGACATTGGAAAATAGCTTGAAAAATAGCATAGAGCTGACACACAATGAAGATTATTCAGTCCTTGAAATTCAAGGGCTGAACCCACCAACTGCAACAATCAATACGTCAGAAACATCACTTTTTGATGGTGCTAAATATGTGTCTAGTAGAGCAAATATGCGAAGCATGAACATTATGTTGGCAATCAACCATAAAGCTGAAAGAAACAGGCTGGCGCTGCTTAATGTGGTCCGCACAAATCAAAAAATCTGTGTGCGCTACAAAAACAGCAGCCGAAACGTATTCATAGAAGGGTATGTCGAAAATATAGAGATTGCATATTTTGCCGCAAAGCAGACTATTGCAATATCAATATTATGCCCTGAGCCGTATTTTAAAAATGCAAGCCAAATTATTAATGAAGTGAGTTTGATTGCTGGAAATTTTCATTTTCCGTTTGCAATTGAAACGAGCGCCCCTATTCCTTTTTCATATTACGAAGAAAGCTTACAGGTTAATGTTATCAATGTAGGCGATGTGGTCTGCGGCATGACGGTAAAAATCTATGTCAGTGGCGAAGTTATCAATCCAAAAATATTCAATCGCGAAACAAGGGAATTTTTCGGAATTGATTACACGTTCAAAAATGGTGATGAGGTCACAATCGCAACACAAGAGGGGCAAAAGAGCGTCACGCTGCTGAGGGAAGGCAAGACAATAAATATTTTTAATTATATTTCTAAAAGTAGCACATGGTTGCAATTAGATATAGGTGATAATGTTTTTACGTATGAAGCCGATGAAAATGGTGCAGATTTTATGCAGATTAGATTTTTGCATTATCCATTGTACGGGGGTGTGTAAATGATTGAGCCGATTATTATGAATAAGAATTTTGAAAGATTGGCCGTCATTGATGACTACGCTTCTCTGATTTGGGCTACCCGGTTTTATAAATGCGGCGATTTTGAAATTGTTGTTTCTATCGAATCTAAATATTTAGAGTTGATGCAGCGCGGGTTTTACATCGTCCGAGATGACGATGAGAATACCGGCATCATTGAAGATATCAATATTGCGACAAATGAGGACGGAAAAGAGCGAATGATTGTGACCGGCCGTTTTTTGCCGTGCATTTTGGGGCGAAGAATCATAGCCGAACAAACACAGGTAAGCGGAACGGTGCAAGCCGGAGTTTCAAAATTAATTAATGAAAATGTCATAAATCCCCAAATCGCAGCGCGTAAGATTTCAAATTTTACAGTGCAGGAACGGCCGTTTACTGAAAAATTGGAAGCTCAATACACGGGGAAAAATTTGCTTGATACGGTAGAAAATATTTGCGAAACACTTCACATTGGATTCAAAGTGATTCTTAACGATAAGAAATTTCAATTTTCACTTTATAAGGGCGCTGACAGGTCATATGCTCAAAGCACAAACCCATATGTCATATTTTCGGATAAATACGATAATCTTTTGTCCAGCAACTACATAGAAAATTCGTCCGAGTTAGCGACGGATGTCTTAGTTGCTGGCGAGGGCGAGGGGCTGGATAGAAAAACGCTATGGGTATCGCGCGATAATCTGACAGGGCTAGACAGATATGAAATGTACCGGGACCAAAGAAATATGAGCACTAACAACGGCGACATCACAAATGATGAATATTATGCACAGATGCGAGAGGAAGGGCTTGAAAATATCACGCAGATTACAAAGGCGTTTGAGGGCACTGTATATTTTGACAATATCGAATATAAAAAAGACGTTTCGGTCGGTGATATCGTAGTCATTGAAAATAGTAAATGGGGAATTTTTATAAATTCAAGATTAATCGAAGTCATTGAGAGTGTCGATGAATCAGGAAGTTATCAAGTGGTCCCAACATTTGGCGCGTAAACGCAAAGGAGGTTGTGCAATGGCACTGAAATATTATTTCTTTAACTCAAAAGTTACCGGAGGCATACATGATAGAGTGTATACATCGACGGACATTACAAGTTATTTGGATAAGATTGTAGGCTCGGGCGTGTTCCCTACACCCTCCGACTGCCTGCAAGTATATGCGGGCACCGGTTTAAAAGTCTATGTCAAACCGGGGCAAGGATGGATAAACGGACACAAGTTAATTAACACAGCGGATTACGCACTTACACTCGAGCCGGCCGACGTTACTTTGAACCGTATTGACCGAATTGTTTTTCGCGTGAATAACTTAAAACGATTAATGGAAATTGCCATAAAAAAAGGCACGAACGCATCGAACCCTGTAGCGCCGGACATTGTTCGCGATGACGATATTGTAGAGTATTCGCTGGCGACGGTTATGATTAATAAGCGTACCGAGACAATCACAGACAGCATGATTCGCGACACACGGTTAGACAGCAAAGTTTGCGGAATGGTGCAAGGACTGATTCAGCAAGTTGGCACTGATACATTGTTAAAACAATGGGAAGATGCTTTTGACCGATATTACACAGCCGCACAGGCAGAATTTGACGAATGGTTTGATAATATCAGAGAAAAACTGACGACATCGACGCTGATGCGCGAATACAGACAGATTTTTGAAACGACACAGATAGACACAACAAAAATACCTATCACAATCACACAGTATTTGAAGGACACCGATATTTTAAATGTATATGTCAACGGAATGAGACTGTCAGATGATGAGTATACAAATACGGAAACAGAAATTACGCTGACGAAACCACTCAGTGTAGTCGGAACACAGGTTGAAATCGTTGTATGCAAATCTGTGGATGGAAAAAATGCTGAGACAGTTGTCGGGCAAGTTGAAAAACTGCAAACAAAAACAAATTTGCTCAAAAAAAATGCGGAAATCCCTGTAAGTGCATGGACAAAGGCGGGTGACTTTTATGCCGCTGATATTACAAATTCACAAATTGATGAAAATTGCATGATAAACGTAAACTTCGCATTGGAATCTATGGCAGCCGCACAGGCAGCAGAAGTGCAAGAGACAACAATCGCAAAAAAAAGCATGTGTACGATATATGCTAAAAGAGTACCGTCCAAAGCATTAGTATGTGATTACGTGATTTTACGCGGGGAAATTTTATCATAATAAATCCTCAAGAGGTTCCTTAGTGGTAATGGAAGAACAGAAGTATCTTAAAAAGAAAGGCTACTACAAAGGTAGCATTGATGGATTCTATGGTCCGCAGACTGTCCGGGCAAAGCAGACATTCCTTAAAGACAAGGGCTATTATAAAGGCAGTATTGACGGCTCTTACGGACCGGAAACTTGTAAAGCCAACCCAAAGTGGCTCAATACGAATTATAACGAATGGAAGTAGCAAAACGGGGCACGGCGAAAGCTGTGCCTTATTTCATGTCTAAAATTTGGCGGAAAGGAAAATGAGTATGAGTGAATTACAGATTTTTAAGAGCGAGGAATTTGGAGAAATTAGAACAGCAACAATAAATAACGAACCAATGTTTTGCTTAGCAGATATTTGTCGGATACTGGAATTATCTCAGCCATCAAAAGTAAAAGAGAGACTTTTAGAAAAGGGTGTGCGTAGTATTCCTACCCTTACAAACGGAGGGACACAGAAACTCTTATATGTAAATGAATCCAATCTTTACAAAACAATTTTTCAGAGCCGAAAGGAATCAGCGGAAAGATTTTCTGATTGGGTAACATCCGAAGTTCTTCCGTCCATCCGCAAGCACGGAATCTATGCCACAGATAAAGTCATTGACGATATTTTAAACAACCCCGACTTCGGCATTGAGCTTTTGACAAAACTGAAAGAGGAACGCGCTGCACGTGTGGAGGCTGAGAGAAGAAATGCGATTCTTATGCACGTCAATAAAACCTATACGGTGACAGAAATTGCAAAAGAGCTCGGACTTAAATCTGCAATACAGTTAAATAAAATACTGGCAGAAAAGAAAATTCAGTACCAGGTCAACGGTACATGGGTAATGTATTCGAAATACAGCGATTTGGGATATGAGGAGATTAAGCAGGAAGTTCTTGACAGCGGCAGGGTGATTTATCACAGAAGAATCACTCAGATGGGCAGAGAATTTATTTTAAAGCTGTTTTCTGATAAGGCGGCGTAGTGTGTGATGTCAACTGCAATTAAACCTTCTATATAAAAGGCAAAGCCGGCAGGAGATTGTTCTTGCCGGCTGATATTGTATCATCTTCGATTTTCGTGGACATGTCCACGATTTGTCCACAGTAATAAAATAAAAATAGATAGCAATAAATAATTGTAAAAAACAGAATAGAAATTAATTTCTAATAAATATT
>CABUBX010000050.1 GCA_902489925.1 uncultured Lachnospiraceae bacterium
AAATATGCTTAATACTGTCGATAATTGTACCATCCGGCTGACAGAAGATAATATTGCTGTGCTTTCCCATCAGCTCGACGATAAGCCGCTTTTGGCATAAATCGCCCATATCGTTGAGATGCTCAATATAAAATTCAATAATACGCTCAAGGCCGGGCTGAGTAACAGACAGAATTTTGCCGCCATTTAAGTGTTTTCTTAAAAGCATACAAAAATTCGGCGCTGTCATTGGATTGGGCTTTGCGTTTTCTGTAAAATAAGCAAGGGGCAGGGAAGCACTTGCTGAAAGAAGAAGTTTATAGTTTGTACGCTCGTTTTTTATTGTAATCATCAACTCATCGGCTTCGGGCTGATAAATTTTCTGAATACGTCCTCCGGTAAGGGCGCGGGAAAACTCGTCAGTGAGCGCTGCGATGACAAGACCATCAAATGCCATTGTAAATACCTCCGCTAAATCTATTGCTATTGTAGTATATCATCTTTAAGGATTTGACGCAAAGTGTAAATAAAATTTTAGTAATTCTTTATTTTACCTTTAAGTTAAATTTTATTTTTATCTATATAATGGGTAGCATAAAGAAGGTGATTTGTATGAAGGCAATTTTACAGGAAAATACAGTTGTGATAAAAAACGTTTACAGACAGCATCTGAGAAACAAATCTTTTTCGCTGATGCAGGAGGCAGCCAAGAAATCATATCATTTGACTGCTCTTATAATCATATTTTTTGCGGTATCTTTTGCAGGTTGGCTGTGGGAAGTGGCGCTGCATTATATGACATCGGGAAATCTTGTAAATCGGGGAACCCTGCATGGTCCATGGCTTCCGATTTACGGTGCGGCTTCTGTTTTTCTTTTAATCTTTTTAAGAAAATATGCAAAGCGTCCGCTTGTTGTTTTGGCAGGAACAATTGTTTCATCCGGTGTTATAGAGTACATAACGTCTTTTGTGCTTGAAATAATTTTTCATACACGATGGTGGGATTACAGCGATATGCCGATGAACATTAACGGACGTATTTGTGCCGGTGGTCTTGTTTTATTTGGCTTGGGCGGCTGTGCCGTAATTTATATGATAGGACCGATGCTTCGCAAAAAATCAGAGCAGATGAATAAAAAAAAGGCAGCTGTTTTTTGTATGGCAGTTATGGTTGTTTTTTTGATTGATGTGGTGATTTCATTTACAAATATAAGAACAGGGGCAGGAATCACAGCGGCGCTTTTACCATAATCAATTTCCCTATTGACATATTTAACATAAACGTATATGATAAAGAGGAAGATATAAGAATAACTGCATAATTTTATGATGGTTTTTAAATAACCTTTATTTAAAATTAAAAGGGAAATCGGTGAGAATCCGATACAGTCACCTCTGCTGTAAAGTGGACGAGAGAGCATAACCATTGGATATATTTTATCCGAGAAGGGCTTTTTAGGATGAAGCTAAGTCAGAAGACCTGCCATCATATACGTTTTGTAATTCCGGGCTGAGGGAGAGTATGCGGGTTGTACCATTAATTTAATAAAGTAAAGAACTAAAAGATTCTGCGTCAGGGGGCGTAAGAATCTTTTTTTGTTTTGATAAAAATCCATACACCAAAGGCCTTGGACATTTTGCAGTCTTATGAATTAAAAAAAGGAGTGTAAAGAACATGAAAATGAAAAAAAATGTTGTCAAACAGATTCTGAGTCTCATGATGGCTGTCATTGTTTTAGTTTCCGGTGTGTCTATTCCGGCAAAAGCCAATGAAGTTATACCTGATGAAGAAATTGTTGTCGGAGGGGATTTGAAAGAGGATGCTTCGGATGCAGGTCAGGAAGAAGTGACAGATACGACACAAGAGCTGCTGACAGATACCCCGACAGTGTATTTTGAAAATATCAGCGGCGAGAAAATTCCGGTGACGGAAGGTGGAACAATTGAGCTTAGTGCTTTGGACGAAGGACGGTTTGTTATTGAGGGAATCGGTGAAAAGAGCGCGGAATGGGATTTTATGTCTAAAATTACAGACCATGAAGACCAAATTCGTAACCAATGGTGGGTTGCAGCGTATACAGGGCAATGGCAGCCTTTTATCCTTATGGCTCAGCCGATAAGCGGCAGCGTCTATAACAGCGATAATCCGAGTGAAGTGTTTATGAATTTTTCTATTAAGACAGTCCCGAGCAAAATTGATGCGATTAAGGTTTACCATGGAGAAGATGAGGTAACAGTGGATAATCCATATCGCGTGAAAGGAAATGAGGCATTTAAGGTAGATGTCAAGGGGCATCAAAGTGATACGGACACATGGAGAGATATTCCGTGGCAGGCGCTGGAATGTATTTCAGTTGACGGACACGGGCGCTTTACACCAAATAACACTTTTGAACTTTGGCAGGAAACCTCGCAGTTTAGTGTTATTTTGGAAGAAACAAGAGGAAATGAACAGCCGGTTAAGGCGGACTTTAAGGCAACTTCCGAGAAGATAGAAATTCAGGATTTCAATGTATCTGTACCTAAGACATGGTTTATTGACCAGTGGCAGGATGCGATGGGCACAGGCGGAAGCTATGTGGGGATTATGCCGGGACAGGATAAATCTAAGGATATTGTGTGTGAGTTTACACCGGAAAATACTTTGGATACAAAGCTTAAATGGGAAGCACTGACACCTGAAATTGCGGAGTATACAGACACTTTATTTGCGGGAATTATACCTAAAAAATCGGGTGTTGCGAAATTTAAAGTAACGAGTGTTTCTAATCCTGCGTTATCTAAAGAGGTGCAGGTGGAATTTAAGTATAAGAATCCGTTAAAATCAGTAGCTGCCGAAGCAGCAGAGTTTAAACTGGAAAAAGATGAAACCTTATCTTTTAAAATTGATGCTCAGCCGTCAAATGCAACAGAACAGCGTTTTCATTGGGCATATGACACAGAAGGTGTTGTCGAAGTGACTGACGGTATCAAGTTAGACAACAGTGTGCTTGTGCCGACAGAGTTTACACACAGCATTCGGGCATTAGAATCCGGAACCGTTAAAGTTACAGGAACACCGTATGATGAAACAGCAGGATGCAAACCGGTAACTTTTACAGTGACAGTCACAGAAAATGGTGCGGCACAGGGCGATGGAGATTTCCTTGCAATGGCTAAAGCGGATATCGCCCACGGTGTTGAATATTTGAAAACGCAGAAAATGGCAGGATATAACGATGAATGGAATGTATTTACAGTGCTGCGTTCCGGCGGAAAAATTGACCAGTCTGTGCTTGACAGCTATTATGCAAATGTTGTTAATAAATTAGAGAAGGGTACAGATAAATTAAGAGCAACAGATATTGCCCGTGTTTCCATAACGCTGGCAGCTATGGGTAAGGATTTGACAGATATTGAAGGTATAAATCTTATGGAGGCGATTTATACAGATGCGCTTTCAACAAAGATTGGAAACGATACAACCAATGCGCCGATATGGGCATTAATTGCCCTTGATTGTCAGAATGTCGAGATTCCTGAGGATGCTGTATGGACAAGAGAAAAGCTTATTGAGCAGATTATCAAATTCCAAACAGAAGATGGCGGTATTGCACTTTTCGGCAACAGTGCAGATTTGGATATTACGGCAATGGCTGTTCAGGCGATGGCGCCATATCAAAATTCCAATCCGAAGGCGAAGGCGGCTGTGGACAGAGCCATTGCTTATATGAAAAATAAAATGTCTGATAAGGCTGGATTTGTAGGCTGGGGAAGTGAAAACAGCTGTTCTACAGCACAGGTTGTCACAGCATTGACAGCAGCCGGGATTGACCCGACATCTGCTGAATTTACTGTCAATGAAAATAATCCGATTATAAATCTTGACAGCTATAAAACCAAGAACGGCTTTTTGTATACGCTGCCGTCCGGCGCAGGCGCAGGGGCGATGGCAACTCAGCAGGTGACTTATGCTTTTGAAAGTTATAGACGTTTTGCAGAAAATGAAAATCGCCTGTATGATTTAACAGATATGCTTGGTGGCGGTAATGCTGATGAATTACAGGCTGTTTTCTCAATTGAGCGTTTTACACTTGGACAGGGATATTTTGTAGAGCCAATAGTTGTAAACTTTAAAGAAGGTGACAATGTTACGGCGATTATTAAAAATGTGATTGGCGAGGAGAATTTCCAAGGAATGGATAGTTACCTTGAAGCAATTAAAGGTGCGGATTTAGGCGCAGACAAGGTTGTCATTCCGGAATATATTACAAAAGAACTTGGGGGACCATCAACTGAGGAAGCCAAGGAGACCGGAAATGACGATGAATGGCTTGGCGAGTTTGATTACAGTTTTATGTCCGGATGGATGTATTGTGTAAATAATGAGTTCCCGGGTGTTGGAATTTCGGCGTATGAGCCAAAAGACGGCGATGTCATCCGTCTTCAGTTTACATACTGGGGCTATGGCTCGGATTTAGGTTCGAGTATGATGGGCGGAAGTGCGGTGAAGGCGTCAAATAAAGATGAAATTACACGCCTTATGGCACGCGCTAATGCAGATGAAGGACTTAAAGAAAAGCCTGCTGTTAAAGCAGCTTATGCGAAAGCTGTTGAATTGACATCAAAGGTTATCACACCTCAGGAAGAAATCGATAAGGCTGCAAAGGAATTGAAAGAGATTCTTGATAACGGCGGAAATTATGTTGCTGTGTCAGAAGTTGAAAAACTAATAGAAGCAATAGGCGAAGTAAGCCTTGAAAGCATCGGAAAGATTGAGGCAGCCGAAAAAGCTTATGAAGCTTTAACTGAAGCACAGAAGGCACTTGTAGAAAACATTGCGACATTGGAAGCTGCAAGAGCAGCTTACGATAAGTTAAAAGAAGAAGCAGACAAAGAAGCAGCCGATAAGGCGGCAGCAGCAGGTGTGACAAAGCAGATAGAAGCCATCGGTGAAGTGACACTGGATAAGGAAGCAGCCGTGCAAGCAGCGAGAGCGGCTTATGACGGACTTACAGAGGCACAGAAAAAATATGTCAGTGAAGCAGTGTTAAAGCTTTTGACGGATGCAGAATCTAAGCTTGAAGAATTGAAAGATGCGGTAGATAGGGAAGCAGCAGAGAAAGTCGAGAAATTAATTGAAGCTATCGGCGAAGTAAGCCTTGAAAGCATCGGAAAGATTGAAGCAGCCGAAAAAGCTTATGAAGCTTTAACTGAAGCACAGAAAGCGCTTGTAGGAAATGTTGCGACATTAGAGAGTGCAAGAGCAGCTTATGATAAGCTAAAAGAAGCGGAGGATAATAAAAACGAAGGCGGTAAAACAATTACAAACAGTAAGTATAAAGTGTCTGTAAGCGGTGAAGAAATTACATCGGATATGGTGCTTGAAATTACGCCGCTCACAAAGGATGATGCAGATGTCAAAGCAATGCAGAAGGCGGTTTCATCAAAATATGTTATTACAAAGCTTTATCATATGGCTGTTTATAGAGACGGAAAGGAAGTAACACTAAATAAAGACGTGAATATTTCATGGGCAATGGATGAAAAGTACAACGAAAAGACAGTGACTGTACTTCATGTGATGAACGGTACGGTTGAAAAATTGAGTGGAAAAGTTAAAGATGGTGTGCTGACAGTGTCAGCAAAAGCGCTTGGTAATTTTGGCGTTGTACTTGAGGCAAAAGATGTATCCGGTTCAGGCAATAACGGAACAAACGGTGGTTCTTCAGGCAATGGCTTGGGCAGTGGTACGGTTTCAGGACTGGATGGTGTGAAAACCGGTGATGAAGCGCCGATAATACTCATGTGGACAGCGCTTTTATGTGCTGTAGCGCTGGGAACTACAGCAGTGGTGCAAAAGAAAAGACGGGGACATTAATTGACATTAAATAAGCACAGTGCTTGAAATCTATAATAGTACAGGATATTTTATAAGGGCACGGACAGGCGAAGCTGAGGCTTTCGCCTGCCCGTGCTACTGTAATATCTGCCTGACAGGGCATTTTGGAGGTAAATATGAAAAAGGGATATCAAAGATGTTTGATTGCATTTTTAGCTCTTGCGATGGCTTTTTCGTCAACAATATCGGTACAGGCCTCTGAAGCAGCAGGAATGGAAGCAGAAGAAACAGAGCTTATTCTTGAAGGCAATTTAGATTTGGAAAATGAAATGACGGATACGCAAGGCGACGCTAAAGATTGGGAAATAGCTGTCCAGGGTACGGCAGATATTGATGAAATGGAAGAAATTACAGTTTGCGGAGGTACTTTGGAAGAAGAATATGCCGCTAATATAACGGAGGCATTAAACAAGGCTCAGTCTTATTTGAAAGCGGTGACAGTTAATCCGACCATCGCAACGATTGGCGGAGAATGGTCGGTATTAGCTTTGGCACGAAACGGTAATTTAGATACATCAGTGAAGGCAAAGTATTTGACAAATGTCTATCATACGCTTGATGAGACAAATGGCATTTTGTCCACAAACAAATATACCGAGTATGAACGAGTGGCAATGGCATTGACAGCTATTGGAGAAAATCCGAAAAATATTTATGGGTATGATATACTCAAACCTTTGGCGGACTATAAAAAAGTAAAAAAGCAAGGGATTAATGGCTCGATTTTTGCCTTGATTGCACTTGACTCGAACAATTATGAGATGCCAAAGCTTACACAGGAGGAAATTACAGAGGGAAAAACGCAGGCAACAAGAGCATTGTATATCGAGGATATACTTAAAAAGGAAATTTCGGGCGGCGGCTGGGCTTTAAGCGGAAACACTGCGGATGCTGATATTACGGCGATGGCTATTCAGGCGTTGACACCATATTATACTTTGCAGAACGATGTGGCCATGGCAGTTGACCGGGGTGTACAAAAGCTGAGTGAGCTGCAAAATTCTAACGGTGGCTTTGAAAGCTGGGGAACAGAAAATGTGGAAAGTACAGCTCAGACCGTGATTGCACTTTCAGGACTTGATGTCAGCCTAATAAGCAGTGACCGTTTTATTAAAGACGAACATTCGCTTTTGGATGCATTGCTTAGCTTTCAAAATGCAGACGGCTCATTTTCGCATGTGCCGGGCGGCGGTGCAGATGGCATGGCGACAGACCAGGGGAATCTGGCGCTTGTGGCATATTACAGAGCGATAAGCGGACAGACACGGCTTTATGATATGACAGATGTGCAAAATCATGGCGGCAATGAGGACGGAGACAATCCGGGGGAAAACGAAAGTCAGGACAATATAGATAAATTTAAAAAGAAAATGGAAGAACTTCCGAAGAATCCGGTAATTGATGATAAAAATACGGTATATGCACTTTTGACAGAGCTGATGGATATGAAAAATTTTGAGGAGAAGGAAAATTTTAGAAATATATTGCAGAGTCAACTGGATGACATAAGTGCACAGGAAAAAGAAGTCAAAATACTTGACGATAATATATGGAATTTTATTCATCCGTTAAAAGTTACACTTTCAGACAGGGCAGCTGTTGAAAAATTAATGAAACAATATGAAGCTTTAAATATTAAGAATCAGAAACACGTCAAATATAGAGAAGAACTTTTGAGGGCAAATACAATAATCAAAAAATTGATAATGGAAATTATTCCAAAAGAGATTTTTGAAAATGTTAAAAATTTTGGTGTTGGCTATACATATGAAGGCAATGGCTATCGATTGATACTTGAAGCCAACAAAAATTATGAGCCGGATGACATGAAAGCATCAATTAAATTGTCAGAGACTGGAGAAAAACTATCTTTTGAGACAGCATATAAAGAAAAATTTCCAGGTGAAATTTTAATTGCTTTTGATACAAAACTTGCGGACGGTGTTTATGCATTATATAAGGACAATGATAGTCGTACAAAGCTTGGATTGCTTGTAGTTGACAATAATAAAGCCGAATGTAATTTATCGGAGGGAGGAAAGTATATCATTTTAAAGGAAGAACACATGCAAAAGCCTGACGTGGAGGTGACGGTTTCAGGTAAGGATGCAATAAATTCGGAAAGTGTCAACAAAAGGCCGAATAAGGGCAGTGACGGCAAAAAGAAAACAAAGACGGTTAAAAAAACAAATATGATTGACGCACAGATGGAAAATGGTGTTGTTAAAGCGGCCTTTCTCGAGAAGATTTTGGGGACTGAGAAGATTTTGCGCATTAAGGGAAGTTTGGATAATCAAAGCGCATACACACTTTTGATTCACGGCAGCGATGTGACGGCTGAAAATATCAGGGATTTTAAGGCTGGTATTACTTTGAAAAGCAGCTATGAGAAGGATATAAAGAAACTTGCCCCAAACCCTTTAATTTTCTGCTTTGAGCAAAACGGAGATTTTCCTGCCGAGATGCTTGTGGAGGCTGAAAGTGCATTTGATGACGGACAATATTTATTGATGCGTTACAATGAAAGTGAACGAAAGGCGGAATATGTGGCAAAAGCTGCTGTTGAGGATAAAAAGGTTAAATTTACGATTTCTAAAGGCGGCAGTTATTTCATTGCAAAACGTGCAAAAACAAAATCTGTTAATGAAATAGAGGCTGATGAAAAAGCGGCAGAGATAGAAAAGGAGAGTACGGCAGAGACAGAAGCTTCTTTAGAAACACAGACATTAGAATCAGTAAATCGGACAGAAAATCCAACAGGGGATTCGTATGCCCCGTGGGTTGTTTTAGGTATGGCTGCGGCGGCTGTCATTGCAGCGGGAGTTTTTATCGGCATAAGACATTATCGCAGAAAATAGCAGGAAAAACTTAAGGGGCAGATGGGACTCGCATAAGTCACATCTGTCCCTGTTTGACAGAGTTTGTGTCAGTCTCCAAATTAAAAACGTTTCCATGTATCCTTCATAAAGAGAAGCAATATTGGGAAAATTTCCAATCGTCCTGCCAGCATGTTAAAGATAAGCACAAGCTTTGCCGGTTCTGAAAAAATAGAAAAATTAGTCATCGGGCCTACAAGTTCAAGACCGGGACCGATATTATTAAAGGTAGCGGCAACCGCCGTAAAGTTTGTGATAAGGTCAAGCCCGTCAAATGAAAGCAATAAAAGCGAGCCGGCAAATATCATAACATAGGTAACTAAAAATACGTTTGTATTGCGGACAATCTCATGGTCTAAGGCTTTTCCGTCCATTTTGATTTTTTTAACGCTTCGCGGATGAAGGTATTGCTGCAATTCCTTATGTACAGTTTTTATAAGAATAACGAAACGGGATACTTTAATACCGCCGCCCGTACTTCCGGCACACGCACCTACGAACATGAGCATGACGAGGATTGTTTTAGAGGTTTGAGGCCACAGGTTAAAGTCGGTTGTTGAATAACCGGTTGTTGTAATAATAGAGGCAACCTGAAAGGAGGCCTGCTGAAAGGCTTCGCCAATGCTGTTAAACATCGAAGCAATATTCAATGTAATAATAATAACAGAAACGGCAATAACACCAAGATACCATCGAAGTTCTTCAACCAAAACGGATTCTTTAAAGCGTTTGAGAAGAATCAGATAGTAAACATTAAAATTGACGCCAAAAAGTATCATCGAAATTGTGATGACGTTTTGAAGATAAGGCGAATAGCTGGCAATACTGTCATTTCTGACGCCGAAACCGCCTGTACCGGCAGAGCCGAAGGTTAATGTCAAAGAATCAAATAATGACATGCCTCCAAAAAGCAGAAAAACAATTTCTGTAAGTGTTAAACCGATATAAATTTTATAGAGCGTTTTGGCGGTGGATTGAACAGTCGGTGTCAGACGGCTGACAATCGGTCCGGGGCTTTCAGCTTTCATAAGATTCATATGTGAGCCGCCGGCCAGAGGAAGTACGGAGAGCAGAAAAACTAAAACGCCCATACCGCCAATCCAATGGGTAAAGCTTCGCCAGAATAAGATACATTTCGGCAGTGATTCGACTTCTGCCAGTATACTTGCACCGGTTGTTGTAAAACCGGACACAGTTTCAAAAAGAGCATCCACCGGGTTTGTAATTGCACCGGAAAATATAAACGGCAGGGCACCCATAATACTCATCACAATCCAACACAGGGCAACGGTGATAAAGCCTTCGCGGACATAAAAAACGGTATCCTTTGGTTTGAAAAGTGAAAGCGGAATACCGATGGCAAGGCAAATAGCTATGGTGATAAGGAAAGCGGTAACACTGCTTTCCTTATAAAAAAGTCCGGTGATAACAGGCAGTGCCATCAGTGCAGCTTCGATATTTAAGACGAAGCCGATGATATGAAAAATAATTGCAAAATTCATACAGGCTCTCCTTATTTCTTCAAAATGTCTCGAATGTCCTGAAGTCCGAGATGCGTTGTCACAATGATGACTTTGTCACCGACTTTGATGATATCATGTCCTCTTGGTATAGAGAGCACACCATGACGGTTAATGCATACGATACGCAAATTGTCTTTCAAATCTAAATTCATCAGTGGAATACCGACAACAGGGCAGCCTTCACGGATAATAAATTCCAGCGCTTCGGCACGATTATCAAGAATATGATAAAGTGTTTCAATGTTGCTGCCGATGGAATTTTGCATGGCGCGGATATATTGTAGGATGTAATCCGCAGTGATATATTTTGGATAGATAACGCTGCCAAGGTCAAGCTTTTGGATGATATCTTCAAAAGCAAGACGATTAACCTTTGTAATGACTTTGGCAGATGAAACATCCTTGGCAAAAAGACTGAGCAAAACATTTTCCTCATCCATATTGGTCAGAGTAACAAAACCTTCGGCTTTTTCAAGCCCCTCCTCCATCAAGAGCTTGCGGTCTGTACCGTCACCGTTAATAATTGTTGCAGAGGGCAAAAGCTCGCTGAGCACTTCGCAGCGCTCTTTATTATGGTCAACGATGCGTACCTTAATTTTCATATCTAAAAGCTGCTTTGCAAGATAATATCCAAGTGTGCCGCAGCCGATAATCATACAGCTTTTTACCTGGTCTGTTTTCATCTCAATCATACGGAAAAAAGCAGATGCATGTTGAGGTGATGTGATAATTGTAATATAGTCACCGTCTTTTAAAACAAAGTTTCCGTCAGGAATATATACATCATCGCCGCGTTCAACACCGGCGTACAAGGATATCACAGCGATATCTTGACTGAAGCTGTGATACAGGGAAATTATCAAGCTTAAATTCAGGCTTAATTTTAAATTTTAAAAGCTCAACTCTTCCTTTGGCAAAGGTGTCGATTTTAATTGCTGACGGAAATCTTAAAATACGCGCAATTTCTCTTGCCGCAACGAGCTCGGGATTAATTGTCATAGTGATACCGAGGCGCTCGCGGATAAAATTCAATTCCTCATTATAAATAGGGTTTCTCACACGCGCAATGGTCTGGCATTTGCTGACGTTTTGAGCAATAAGGCAGCAGAGCAGATTTTGTTCGTCTGAGCCTGTAACAGCAATAAGAACGTCGGCAGTATCGACGCCGGCCTCCATGAGTGTGCCGATACTGGAACCATTTCCAAGGACAGTCAATGCGTCAACCTTTTCGGAAATTTCATGCATTTTTTTGATTGAGTTATCAATAAGGACAACATCAAAATGCTCATGAGTAAGCTGCTCGGCAAGGGTCATTCCGACTTTACCACAGCCAATAATGATGATTTTCATAATTCCTCCAAATGTGTAAATATAATTCGGCAGCATTGCAGCCGATAAGTACATACAAAGCTAGTTATATCACGAATATTGAAAAAATAAATAGAAAATCGACAAAATACGATAATCGTTAATTGGCGCCGTTATTTACACTGCGTACATTTGTATTCAGGCAAGGCCTGTCCGTAAGCTGCCAATTCAAAAAGGCGGAAGCCTCCGGCGAGATTGTAGGTATCATAACCGTGTCCTGAAAGCAGACGGCAGGCAATATAGCTTCGCATACCGCTGAAACAGTGAACGTAAACAGGTTTATCTTTAGGAAGCTCATCAAGGTGGCTGCGAAGCTCGTCTAAAGGGATGTGAATAAAGCCGTCGATGTGGCCGCATGAGCGCTCAAGCGGTGTGCGGACATCAAGCAGTGTAACACTGCCGTCTTTAGGAAGCTTATCGATATCGTGCCAGAAAAACTGTTTTATTTTCCCGGTAATGATATTTTCAGCCGTAAAGCCAAGCATATTTACAGGGTCCTTGGCGCTGCCGAAAGGCGGTGCATAGCATAATTCAAGTGTCGCTAAGTCAGTGATTTTAGCGCCGAAGCGGATTGCGGCGGCAAGCACGTCCATGCGTTTGTCAACACCGTCAAAGCCGACGATTTGCGCGCCGAGCAGTCGAAGTGTCTTTTTATCCCACAATGCCTTGACGGACATATTTTGGGCGCCGGGATAATAGAAAGCATGAGAGCCGGAATAAATATAGGTTTTATCGTAATCAATACCTGAGGCTAAAGCAGTCTTTTCATTGAGCCCTGTGGCGGCAACGGTCATGTCAAAAAGTTTTAAAATGGCAGAGCCCTGCGTACCTGTATATTCGGAGGCAATGCCGCATATATTGTCGGCAGCAATACGTCCCTGTTTATTGGCAGGGCCGGCAAGAGGCAAAAAGGCCGGTTGGCTGCTTACAAAATTTGTGACTTCAATGGCATCGCCTACGGCATAGATTGAAGCATCGCTTGTCTGCATACGGTTATTCACTAAAATACTGCCGCGCGCATTGAGTTTAAGATGGGCTTTATTTGCAAGGGCAGTTTCGGGGCGCACGCCGACAGACATAATCACCAAATCGGCGGCAATTTCACCGTCCTGAAGAAGGACAGAGTTATCTTTGATGGCTGTCACACCGTTGCCAAGGAAAAGATGTATGCCTGCCTGTGTGATATATCTTTGGACATCTGCCGCCATGTCGTCATCAATCGGCGCGATAAGGTG
>CABUBX010000051.1 GCA_902489925.1 uncultured Lachnospiraceae bacterium
AAGAACTTTTGAAAAGATAGTCAAAAATTACTTTGTGATTTAAAATAAAAAAAGAGTATATTGTCTTTTTAAATAAAAGGAGGCGAAAAAATTAAATGTACGATGAAAAAACAATGAAGTATCTTGAACTGTTGGCACAGAGATATCCGACCATTGCATCGGCATCGACGGAAATTATTAATCTGGAGGCTATTTTGAATTTGCCAAAAGGTACCGAGCATGTCCTCAGTGATTTGCACGGTGAGGCAGACCGTTTTCTTCATATTTTAAAAAACGGTTCGGGTGCAATAAAGATTAAGATAGAGGAGGAGTTTGGCCCGTCTTTGAGTATGCGTGATAAAAAGCAGCTGGCAACGCTTATTTATTATCCTGAGGCCAAACTTGAGCTGATAGAGAAGGATGAGGAGGATATTGCAGACTGGTACCGTATTACGCTGCACCGCCTGATTCGTATGTGCAAAAGGGCCTCCTCAAAATATACCCGCTCTAAAGTGCGAAAGGCACTGCCTGCAGATTTTGCTTATATTATAGAAGAACTTTTGCATGAGCGTGAGGATTTCCCGGATAAAGAGGATTATTATAATGAAATTATTGCAACTATTATAAGAATTAACAGGGCGCGGGAGTTTATTATTGCGCTTTGTCAGCTGATTCAGCGGCTTGTCATCGACCATTTGCATATTGTGGGGGATATTTATGACAGAGGGCCGAAGGCAGTTACGATTATGGACAAGCTGATGGACTATCATTCTGTGGATATTCAGTGGGGAAATCATGATATTTTGTGGATGGGGGCGGCATCCGGGCATCCGGCGTGTATTGCCAATGTCATTCGTATTTGTGCCCGCTATGGGAATTTAGATACGCTTGAGGATGATTACGGAATTAATCTTGTGCCGCTTGTCACATTTGCTTCAAACACATATAAGCTTGACAGGTGTGAGCTTTTTGGTGTGAAGCAGCGTCAAAATGAGGTCAGCCAGCTAGATGTTGAGCTTGAGAAGAAGATGCATAAGGCTATCAGTGTGATTCAGTTTAAACTGGAAGGTCAGGTGATTTTAAGGCGCCCTGATTTTAAAATGGAAAAGCGGCTGATGCTTGATAAGATTGATTATGAAAAGGGCTCAATTCATATTGACGGCAAGGATTATCTGCTTAAAGACAGTTATTTTCCGACAATAGATGCAAATCATCCGTATGATTTGAGCGCGGACGAAAAGGAATTGATGGACAGGCTTATAAAGGCATTTATAAATTGCGAAAAGCTTCAAAAGCATGCGCGGTTTTTGTTTTCGGCGGGCAGTCTGTATTTGCGCTATAATAATAATTTGTATTTTCACGGATGTATACCATTTAATGAAGACGGCACATTTCGCAGTGTAGAACTTCGTGGAAAATCCTATAAGGGAAAGGCACTTTATGACTTTTTGGAGGCCTATGCAAGAAAAGGATACTATATGACAAATTGCCCTGAGCAGAGGACTTACGGACAGGACATTATGTGGTACATATGGTCCAGTGAAAATTCACCGGTTTACGGCAAGGCAAAGATGGCGACCTTTGAGCGGTATCTGATTTCCGATGCGGCGCTTCAGGAGGAGAAAAAAGACTTTTACTATAAACTCATTGAAAAAGAGGAAATATGTGATAAGATTATAAAAGAATTTGGTCTTGATCCCCAAACTGCACATGTTATCAACGGCCATATGCCTGTGCGCTCAAAGGCCGGGGAAAATCCGGTAAAGGGCGGCGGCAAGCTGATGATTATTGATGGCGGTTTTTCAAAAGCCTATCAGCCGACAACGGGAATCGCCGGCTATACGCTCGTTTATAATTCTTATGGCCTGAGGCTGGTGACACATGAGCCATTTGAAAGCTTTGAAAAATCCATTGCAGATGAGACAGATATCCGTTCGGATTTTACGATGGTAAAAGAGTTTGAGCATCGACAGAAGGTGGCTGATACGGATGCGGGGAAAACAATGCGGGAAAGCATCAGAGATTTAGAGCTTCTTTTGGAGGCTTACAGACAGGGTATAATAAGAGAACGGACATAAATAAAAGAGAAATTTATTTTCGGAGGATAATATGAAAGACGGATTTGTAAGAGTTGCTGCGGCAACGCCAAAGGTTGAGGTTGCTGACTGCAGCTTTAATGCAAAACAGACGATTGAGCTTATGAGAGCGGCAGATGAAAAGGGCGCAAAGCTTGTTGTATTTCCCGAGCTTGGATTGACAGGTTATACATGCGGCGAGTTGTTTTTGCAAAATATTCTTCTCGAGGGTGCAAAAAAAGCGCTTTTAGAGGTTGTGAAGGCTTCGGCTCATCTGGAAGTGACAGCGGTTGTCGGACTGCCTTTGATGGTTTTCGGTAAAATTTATAATGTCGCAGCAGTCATCAGCCATGGACAGGTGCTTGCTTTTGTGCCTAAAAAGCATTTGCCGAATTATTCTGAGTTTTATGAAAAACGTTATTTTGAGGAAGGCATCGAAGATGCTGTATTGATTGAATTTTGCGGCAGTCAGGTGCCGTTTGGCATGAATATTCTTTTTGAGGCGGATAGTATGCCGGAATTTAAGTTTGCGGTGGAAATATGTGAAGATTTGTGGGTGGCGGCGCCGCCGAGCATCGGCCATGCGGCAGCAGGCGCTTTAGTCATTGCCAATCTTTCGGCAAGCGACGAGACGACAGGCAAAGACAGCTACCGTCAGCGTCTTGTCAGCGGGCAGTCGGCGAGGCTGGTTAGCGGTTATATTTATGCCGATGCCGGTGAAGGCGAATCGACAACGGATTTAGTTTTTGCAGGAAGAAATATCATTGCTGAAAACGGACAGATTTTAAAAATGTCTGAAAGATTTACGACAGGTCTTATTGTGGCAGATATGGATTTAGACCATTTAATCAGCGAGCGCCGCAGGATTACAACCTACAGACAGCATAACGATACGGTATATAAGGTTGTTTCCTTCAAGATGAAGAAGGTCGATTTGGATTTAGAGCGCTTTGTTGATGCGGCGCCGTTTATTCCTAAAAATGAGAGTGAAAGGGAGGCGCGCTGCGAGGAAATTTTGACAATTCAGGCATACGGACTTAAAAAGCGGTTGGCACACGCACATTGTGCGCATGCAGTTGTCGGTATTTCCGGCGGTCTTGATTCGACGCTTGCGCTTTTAGTGACAGCAAGAGCTTTTGATATGCTGGGGCTTCCGAGAAATCAGATAACCGCTGTGACGATGCCGTGTTTTGGCACTACAGACAGAACTTATAATAATGCGTGCATGATGGTAAAAAAACTTCGTGCGGATTTAATTGAGGTCGATATTAAAGCGGCAGTTACAAAGCATTTTGAAGATATCGGCCATGATAAGGATGTCCATGATGTCACTTATGAAAATGCTCAGGCGAGGGAACGTACACAGGTGCTGATGGATATTGCTAATAAAGTCAATGGCATGGTGATTGGCACGGGTGATATGTCTGAGCTGGCGCTTGGCTGGGCAACGTATAACGGGGACCACATGTCAATGTATGGCGTCAATGCTTCTGTGCCAAAAACACTGGTGCGTCATCTTGTGATGTATTGTGCGGACACATGTGGGGATAAGGCGCTGGCAGATACTTTATATGATGTGCTTGATACACCGGTAAGTCCTGAGCTGATTCCGCCGAAAGAGGGGAAAATCGCACAAAAGACCGAGGATTTAGTCGGACCTTATGAGCTTCATGATTTTTATATGTATTATATACTTCGTTTTGGCTATACACCTGCCAAAATTTTCAGACTGGCATGTATTGCCTTTAAAGGCAGCTATGGTGAAAAGACGATTTATAAATGGCTCAGAACATTTTGCTGGCGTTTCTTTGCGCAGCAATTTAAACGCTCATGTCTGCCTGACGGCCCAAAGGTCGGTTCGGTGGCATTGTCGCCAAGGGGAGACCTTAGAATGCCAAGCGATGCTTCATCAAAGCTTTGGATGCAGCAGCTGGATGAAATTGAGTCATCACTGAGATAGGCACAGGGGTTTTAAGTTGGCGCGGCAAAGGCTGTGCCGATAAAATGAAAGAAAGAGCAAGAGGCAGAGATAATTTGCAAAGGTGACATTCTAAGTCGCCAAAGCAAAATACCTCTGCCTCTTGCCGATTCAATCCAGCTTTTTACGGTGCAGCCTGAGAAAGCGCCCTGTTGATTGCCTCCAAAAGCAGTGATGCGGTGTATTGATTGGAGGATGAATAGGAAATCTTATTCAGCGGTACGTTTTCTTTAATTTGCTTTGAAATATCCTTCATACATGTTTCAAGCAGGGGATAGGAGAGTGCTGTTGCCTCATCAATGTTGCAAAGCCCGGCATCGGCAAGGCCGTTTTGGGTGACTGTAACTTCAACTCCGACAGAGGTATTGCCGAGGTTAATGGAGGTTGTATAAACGCCCGGTGTGTATTCGGGGATTGCCGCCATAGTATCTTCTGTTTTTTGGCGGCTGAACATGTAGATGAGCAGGATGACAAGAAGTACGGTCAGTATGGCAAAAATAATGGTGTAAATGATTTCTTTCATATGTAAGATAATGATATGGGTTTTGGATTTCATGTTCTGCCCTCCGGTTAAAATATTTAATATATTCTATGTGACGGGAATGAAAAATATACCAAACAAATGTTCGATTTGGGCTTGAAATTTAATGGCAGTTGTGCTAAGATGAGCGTAGAAAATAAAGATAAATGTCAGGGGGTGCGGTGATGGCGCTGCAGCTTATACTTGGAGGAAGCGGTTACGGTAAGTCGGTATATATGTATGAGCATCTGATTAAAGAATCCGTGGCGCATCCTGAGCTTAATTATATAGTGATTGTACCTGAGCAGTATACGATGCAGGTACAAAAAAAGATTGTATCCATGCATCCTCAGATGGGGATGCTTAATATAGATGTTGTAAGCTTTGGACGTTTGGCATATAGAATATTTGATGAACTTCACATGAAGGATATGCTTATTTTGGAGGACATCGGTAAGGGTATGGTGTTAAGAAAGGTGATGACCTCGGTAGCATCAGAGCTTACTGTACTTAAAGGAAATATAAGAAAGCAAGGGTTTGTCGGCGAGATGAAATCAACAGTTTCTGAGCTTTTACAGTATCATGTAACTTGCAAACAGCTTGAAGAACTTGCAAAACTGTTTGCACATCAGCCGATGCTTTCGGGAAAGCTTAAAGATATCAGTTGTATTTTGGACGCTTTTCAAAAGGAGATTGAGGACAGATATATGACAGCGGAGGAACTGCTGGACAGATTTGCAGCAGTTGTGTCCGAATCGGCACTTTTGAAAAACAGCTGCATATATCTTGATGAGTTTACCGGGTTTACCCCGTCGCAGTATACGTTGCTTGGAGAACTTTTGCGCACTGTGCGACATGTTCAGATTGCCCTGACGGTTGATGTGCGGGAGAATTTTTATGAAAAGGGAGAACCTTTCAGACTTTTTTATCTGACAAGAGAGACGCTTCACAGACTTGAGAAGCTTTGCATGTCAGAACATATTGAGCGGGATGAGGACATTATTTTAAAGAATGCAGTCCGATTTGAAAAGAGCAGTGAACTTCGGTTTATGGAAAGCCATGTATACAGAAGCGGCAGGGGTAGCACCTACCCCCATGCGGTAAAGGACATTCATCTGATGTCTGCCCTAAATCCGTCTGATGAGCTTAGGGCGGTTGCCCATCGGATGCTTAAACTTGCAAGGGTCGGTGTTCGCTTTCGTGATATGGCAGTGATTACCGGTGATTTATCGATTTACGGTCATGTGATTGAACAGGAGTTTGAGCAGGCAGGGATTCCGTATTTTATTGACAGCAGAAAAAGTGTTTTAGATAATTGCCTTGTGGAATTTGTGCGGGCACTTTTGGAGGTTATCAGTGAAGACTTTAATTACGAAAGTGTTTTTCGATATTTAAAGACAGGGATGACCGATATTTCGCCGGAAGATATTGACTGTCTGGAAAATTATATTCTTGCTACGGGGACAAGGGGCTTTAGACGATGGCAGGAATTTTTTGAGCGGCGCTATAAGGGAATGGCCGACGGTGAGCTTGAGACGGTCAATGAGGTGCGCGGCCGGGTGATGGCATGGCTTATGCCGGTGAAGGCTGCCTTTGAAGCTTCGGATAGGACAGTCGGAAGTTATGCGCATATTTTGCTTGAATTTTTAAAAAGCTGCAGAGCCGAAGAAAAGATGGAAGCTTTTTGTGTCATGTTTGAGGCGGAGGATGCGCTTGCATCGGCCAAGGAATACAGTCAGATTTACGAGGTTGTTACAGACATCCTTGAGAAGCTGATTGGTGTTTTGGGAAGTGAGCCTATGAGCGTTAAGGAATTTTCGGATATACTGGATGCCGGTTTTGCCGAGGCGAAGGTCGGTATTATTCCGCCGGGACTCGACCAGGTTATTGCAGGTGATTTGCGCCGTACAAGACTTGACGGTATCCGTGTGATGTTTTTTGTCGGGGTGAATGACGGTATTGTTCCGGCAGGACTTAAAGATGGCGGCTTAATCAATGATATGGATAAAGAAGCGCTTGCGATGCATAACATTGAGCTTTCACCGACTGCAAAGCAGGATGCGTGTACAGACCGTTTTTATATTTATACGGTGCTTACGAAGGCATCGGAAGCACTTTATATGAGCTTTTGCGCCTCCGACAGCCATGGGAAGTCCGTCAGACCATCGGTACTTATTTCCAAGATAACAGGGCTGTTCCCGGAAATTCGTATAGAGAATATTGATGATAAAAAGACAGCGTTTTCAGAGTTGTATAGCAGACGTGAGATGCTTCATGCGCTGACGGAAGGCTTAGGCGCATACAGAGAAGGGGCTGAGGATGCCGTATGGCGTCAGATCTACCTGTGGATGCGTAAGACCGAAGGGAAAAGTGCCAAAAAGCTTTGTGATGCGGCATTTTTAAGCCATGAGGATGACAGGCTGTCAAAGCAGGCTGTGCGCGCCCTTTACGGACATGTGCTTGAGAACAGTGTGACGACACTTGAAAAATATGCTTCTTGTGCCTATGCGCATTTTCTTATGTACGGACTCAAACTTAGAGAGCGAAATGAGTATAAGATAGAAGTCCCGGATTTGGGCATTATATTTCACAGTGCCCTCGAGATGTTTTCAAAAAAGCTGGAAAAGTCGGAGTATACATGGCACACAGCGCCGGATGATTTCAGGGAAAAGCTGGCAGGTGAGTGTGTTATTGCGGCTGCCCAAAACAGCCGCAATGCGATTTTGCTAGACAATTACAGAAATAAGTTTCTGATTCAGAGGCTTGTGCGTATGGTCAGGAGAACTGTATGGGCATTGCAAAAGCAGCTTCAAAAAGGACAGTTTGAGCCGGAGGATTACGAAATCCGTTTTGACAAAAATGAAGAAGCCGGAACAGTGGACATTGCGTTGTCTGATGATGAAGCGCTGAAGCTTCGGGGAACGATTGACCGTCTTGACCGGTGTGAAGATGAGGATAATATTTATGTGAAGGTTATCGACTATAAGTCGGGCGCAAAGAAGTTTGATTTGATAGCACTTTATTATGGACTTCAGCTTCAGCTTGTTGTTTATATGGATGCGGCGATGGCGATGAAAAAAGCGAAAAGCAGTAAAAAAGTCATTCCTGCCGGGATTTTATATTACCATATTGATGACCCGCTTATTTCGGCAGCATCAATCGAGGAGACCGAGGAGGCTGATAAAGCACTTTTGAAGGCATTGAGGATGAATGGACTTGTGAATGAGGACATATCAATTATCCGTAAGATTGACGGAAGTTTTGAAAAGGAGTCCGATGTGATTCCGGTAGCGCTGAATAAAGACGGCACGCTGTCTAAAAAGTCGGTAACGGCATCTACGGAAAAGTTCAAAGATTTGTTCGGGTTTGCCGAAAAAACTGTTCGGCGTTTTGGAAAAGAGATATTAGACGGACATATTGAGGTGAAGCCGTATAAGCGGGGAAGCAAAGGTAATGCCTGCACGTATTGTGCTTATAAATCTATATGCGGTTTCGATGAGCATATAGACGGCTACAGTTTTAGGCAGCTGGCAGAACTATCGGCGCAGGCGGTATGGGCCAAGATATGTGAAGAAGGTGAAGTTGATGGGCATGACATGGACTGAGGAACAAAAAAAAGTAATTGATACAAGAGGATGTAATATTTTAGTATCCGCCGCTGCAGGTTCGGGAAAGACGGCAGTTCTTGTTGAACGTATTATTAAAAAAATCACTGATGCGGCAAATCCTGTAGATATAGATAGGCTTTTAGTCGTGACCTTTACCCATGCGGCAGCCGCAGAGATGAAAGAGCGTATCGGCGCGGCTTTGGATAGCAGAATGATGGAGGATTCGGATAATCTTTTGCTTGAAAGGCAGTCGTCACTGCTTCGGAGTGCACAGATTACAACGATTCACAGCTTCTGTCTGTATGTAATAAGAAATCATTTTAATGAGATTGATTTAGATCCGTCCTTTCGTATTGCCGACGAGATGGAATTAACATTGATGCGTGCCGATACGATGGAGAAGGTTTTGGAAGCAAAATATGAAGAAGGCTCAGAAGCATTTTTGGATTTTGTGGAGTGTTATGCCAAAGGCAAGACGGACGAAAGCATTGAAACGATGATTTTGCAGCTTTATACATATTCAAGAAGCTATCCGTGGCCGAAGCTGTGGCTGGACGAGTGTCTGAGTATGCTGGATATTCAATCAGCCGATGATTTTTATAAGACGCCGGTTATTATATCTTTGATGGCCGACATAAAAAATATATTAAAGGATTTGGAAACCCGGCTTTTGCTTGGGGCACAGATATGTCAGAAACCGGATGGCCCTCATTTTTATGAGGAGGCAGTTTTAGATGACTTGGCATGGGTGAGGCGGCTGCTTAAGTGTGAGACGCTTAATGAGTATCGGCATGTTTTGGACAAATTTGAGCGGATGCCGCTGTCAAGAAAACGGATGCCGGATGCCTCTGACGAAAACAAACAGTTTGTGAAAGCAATCCGAGATTATGTGAAAATTATGCTGGAAAAGCTGCAGAAGGACTATTTTTATGCCGATGAACAGGTGATGCTTAAAGATATTCGCCGTACAGTTGCACCGATGCGGGAGCTGTTGTCTATTGTCCATGAGTTTTCAGAGCAGTATCAGAAATGCAAGGCGGCAAAAAATGTACTTGATTTCGGGGATTTAGAGCATTTTGCATTAGATATTTTATTAAAGCGGGATGCAGATGGCCGTATCGTGCCATCAGCTGCGGCAAGGGCGTTGGCAGATAGATTTGATGAGGTGCTCTGCGATGAATATCAGGACAGCAATCTTGTTCAGGAGACGCTTTTGAAGGCCGTATCAAAGGAAGCGTGGGGCGGCTTTAACCGATTTATGGTTGGCGATGTAAAACAGAGTATTTATAAGTTCAGACTGGCACGGCCGGAATTGTTTATGGAAAAGTATAAGACCTACACGACGGATGCCGGCGGGCAGGCGTTGCGTATTGATTTGCATAAAAATTTCAGAAGCAGAGGCTGTGTTGTAGATTTTGTGAATTTTATATTTGAGCATATTATGGGCGAAGCGCTTGGCGGTATTGCTTATGATAAGGAGGCGGCGCTTTACTGTGGGGCAAGCTTTCCGGAATATGAAGGCGATGGCTTTGTGAGCAACGGCACAGAAGTCATTCTTGTGGACGTATCCGAGGATGACAGCGAGTTGAAGTTTTCCGAGGATATGACGGCAAAGTCGTGGGAGGCCAAGGCGGTAGCTGATAGAATCCACAGTCTTATGTGTGAGGGGATGCAGGTGCTGGACAATAAAAGCGGAAAGTACCGACCGCTTCAGTATAAGGATATTGTTATTTTACTGAGAACAATGAGCGGCTATGCGGAAAGTTTTGCAGATATTCTTGAGCGTGAGTCTATTCCGGTGCATACAGAAATATCAGCCGGTTTTTTTGATACATTGGAAATTCGAACGATGGTGGCGCTTTTGAGCATTATAGATAATCCAAGACAGGACATTGCCTTGGCGGCGGTGCTAAAGTCATGCCTCTTTGAATTTTCAGATGAGGATTTGGCGATGATTCGTGCGGTTTCAAAGCAGACGAGCTTTTATGATGCTTGTAAAAGTTTTATAAGCGAAGAAACAGACGGACTTTTAGAGACGCTTTTTGACATGGAAGTATGTGAAAACCTTCGTTATAAGCTTAAGCGTTTTATGGATATGCTTGAAGGGTTCAGGCAGTGTGTTTCCTATATGTCGATTCACAAACTTATTTTAAAAATTTATGAAGAAACAAATTATTATAATTTAATCAGTGCGATGCCGCTCGGGATAAAGCGGCGGGCTAATTTGGATATGCTTGTGACACGGGCTGTTGATTATGAAAAGACGAGTTATAAGGGTCTGTTCAATTTTTTGCGTTATATACGGCGGCTTGAAAAGTATGAGGCGGATTTCGGTTCGGCTTCGGTGCTTTCCGAAAGTGATAATGCAGTGCATATTATGAGTATTCACAAGAGTAAGGGGCTTGAGTATCCAGTCGTCTTTTTGGGTGGCATGAGTAAAAGGTTTAATCAGCAGGATGCGCGAAGCAGTCTTTTAATTCATTCGGAATTTGGACTTGGACCGGAGGCGGTAGACAGCCAATCCCGAGTAAAGTGTCCGACAATTATTAAGAATGCACTCTCAAGCCGTATCATCGCTGAAAATCTCGGCGAAGAACTTCGTATACTTTATGTGGCTTTAACAAGAGCAAAAGAGCGGCTGATATTAACAGGAGTGTGTGAAAATATAGGCCAATCCTTTGAAAAATGGCAGCAAGCGGCGGAAACATCGGCAGATTCGTTGGCTTATGCGGATTTAATCGGGGCGTCCTCGTATTTGGACTGGGTAATGCCGGTTATTCTAAATAGTGATTGGCAAAAGCCTGTAGGGTCTGAGGTGACAGTAAGCCGAGTGACAATCAATGAGCTTATATTGAATAAAGGTGTGCAGGCGATTGGCAGCCATTTGGCAAAGGAAGGGCTTTTGAATATGCCGGATACATTGCTCGAAGAAGAATATGAGAAGCTTTTTGACAGACAGCTTAAATGGGAATACCCACACAAGGATGCGGTGCGTATGCATGCAAAGATGACAGTATCAGAGCTCAAACAGATGGCAGCGGAGAGTGATGAGGTGCCCGCGGATGACTGTTTTATACATCAGCTTGAACAATATAGGGCAGACGATATAAGACAGGAGGAAGCTTTGCCGGAGACAAATGAGGATGACAGCTCATCAACGGTATCTTTGAAGGAAAGGATGGCGGCTGCTTCAAGAAAGGGTACTGCGGTGCATAAGCTGATGGAGTTGGTTGACTTTGATAGTATACACAGTTTATCCGATGTTGAAGACTATATACAATCGCTGACGGTTCAGGGCATTTTAGATGTGGAGACGGCTAAAAGTATTCGTCCGTGGCCGGTGTTTAATTTTTTCAGAAGCAGTTTAAGTAAGCGAATGGCAGCAGCTGCAAAGAGTGGTAAGCTTTACAGAGAGCGGCAGTTTATGCTTGGTATAGAGGCAAAAGATATTTTTGAAACCGATTGCAGTGAGACGATTCTTGTGCAAGGGGTGATTGATGCTTGCTTTGAAGAAGACGGCGGGCTTGTGATTATAGATTATAAGACAGACTATGTCAAAGATGAGGCAGTACTTATTGAACGGTACAAAAATCAGCTTGAGTATTACGGGCGGGCTGCCATGCGCCTGATGAATCGCCCTGTTAAAGAAAAGTATATTTATTCTTTTGCGTTAAATAAGGCTATTCTTGTGTCGAATGGCGTCGAACGATAATGAGCAAGAGTTACTTGCACTTGCAGGTACTTTTGTGCGATAATAAATACATCAATCAAAGCGGGGTCAGTACGCTGACCCTGATTCTTTAAGGCAGTTCTGCCGTTTTTTCCCATATCATCACACAGATAAAAATACAGGCGTTTGTTGTTTGTATATGAATGATTTTTTTTGATTTAGGATAAACTAAGTAAAAATGCAGAGGTGGTAGAATGAAAAGTGAAAAAAAGAACAAACCTCTTACACCGGATGAAAAGTTAAAGTATGAAATTGCCGAGGAATTGGGGCTTTATGAGCAGGTGAAGTCCGGCGGATGGAAGTCTTTGACTGCTAAAGAAGCCGGGAGAATCGGCGGATTTATGGCTAAACGGAAAAAAGATATGAAAAAAGTATCAGAGACGGCAAAAGGTGATGCCAATCAGTGATACTTTGCAGCTTTTATATGCGAAGATAATCAAGAAGCTTTACCTCAAAGGTACCGATATCTTCAGATTGTTTAAGAGCTGTTTCAGCTTTTTCGCCCGCAAGGCACATTGTGAGTATGCCGGCGGCTGCGGCCTCGGAAGCCGATTGTGACACGGGAAGAAAAGCGCCGATTAAAGAATTAACCATGCATCCGGTGCCGACAAGCTTTGGAAGCATCCGGCTTCCACGGTGCAAGGTGAAACAGTGGCCGTTTTCACCTTAGA
>CABUBX010000052.1 GCA_902489925.1 uncultured Lachnospiraceae bacterium
ATATGATTGTTTATAATACGTCAAGTCTTTTTATGAATTTTTTCCCTCATGCAATCATCCTATCAAAGTCATATGAAATCTGTATGAAACAACGAAAAAAACTATGCAGCCGATATACCGGCTGCATAGTTTTTCTTTCATTTAGCAATATTTAATTTTACCGTCACTTACAGCCAGCTTTCCAAGTCCTTAATGAGCGCATCCACGTTTTCAGTCCTTGTTGCCCAGCTTGTACAAAAACGGATTGAGCTATGTGTCTCATCAATTCTCTGGTCTTCCTCATAGCCATACTTTTCACCGATTTTCTTTATAAGGCTGTCCTCCAAAATAGGAAACTGCTGATTGGTCGGGCTTTCAATCACAAAAGGAATATTTTTATCTGCAAATACTTTCTTAATGCGCATTGCCTGAGTGATGGCATGTTTGCATATGTCAAAATATAAATTATTTTCAAAAAGTGTCTCAAACTGTATGCCGAGCAGGCGTCCCTTGGCAAGCATGCCGCCCCTCTGCTTTAACATAAATCTGAAATCCTTTTTAAGCTCGTCATTTCTTATGACGACAGCCTCACCAAACAAAGCGCCGCACTTTGTGCCGCCAATGTAAAAAACATCACAGAGACGATTGATATCCGGCAGTGTGACATCGTTTTCCTCTGCCATCAGCCCATAACCTAAGCGTGCGCCGTCAAGGAACAAATAAAGTCCATCCTCACGGCATACCTTACTGATTTCTTCAAGCTCTGCCTTTGTATATAATGTACCGTATTCTGTCGGATTTGAAATATAAACCATCTTCGGCATAACGATATGCTCATAGCTTTCATTGGTTTTGTGCCATACATAATAATCATGAATCTGTTTTGCCGTAAGCTTTCCATCGTTTGATGGCAGACCGATGACTTTATGGCCTGTAGATTCAATCGCACCCGTTTCATGACAATTAATATGACCGCTCACTGCTGTCACAACGCCCTGATACGGGCGAAGTGCTGCCGCTATCACTGTTGTATTTGTCTGTGTGCCGCCCACGAGGAAATGAACGTCAACGCTTGAATCCTCTACGGCTCTCCGAATAAGCTCTTTTGCATGGGCACAGTGGCCATCCTCCCCATAACCGACGGTCTGTTCCATATTTGTTGCCATCATCCTCTCCATAATCGCCGGATGGGCACCCTCATGATAATCACAATTAAAAAGTACCATCTAATCTTCTCCCTTTGAATATATTTTAAAAGCCCCGAAATCTCGGGGCTTAAATGACATCAATGATTCCCTCAAACCGGGAATTATACACGAGATAAGTACTCGCCTGTTCTTGTATCAATCTTGATTGTATCGCCGGATTCAACGAACAGAGGAACGTTAACCTGAGCACCTGTTTCTACAGTTGCAGGCTTTGTCGCACCTGTTGCTGTATCGCCCTTAAATCCAGGCTCTGTGTCTGTAATGACAAGCTCAACAAATAATGGCGGCTCAACTGAGAATACTTCACCATTGTGTGAAAGCATCTTCACCATCTCGTTTTCCTTAACGAACTTTAATGCATCGCCGATTGCATCTTCATTCAATGCAATCTGGTCGTATGTCTCAACATCCATAAAGTGGAATAATTCGCCATCGCTGTATAAATACTGCATGTCTGCTCTGTCGATGTGTGCCTGAGGACACTTTTCTGTAGGTCTGAAAGTTTTTTCTACAACACCGCCGTTTTTAATATTTCTCAATTTTGTACGAACAAAAGCTGCACCCTTACCTGGTTTTACATGCTGAAATTCAACAACCTGATAAACATTTCCTTCGTATTCGATTGTCAAGCCATTTCTAAAATCTCCTGCTGATACCATAAAATGGAACCTCCTTAATTATTAACTTCTTCTAGTATAAATAATAAACAGACTTTTTTCAACTGTTTTTTTGCTTCTTGTAGAAATAAAGCACAATTTTTTCAAGCTTTCGCTTAAATACAATCTGAATCTCCTCTTTCGGGTGAATCGGACTTACGAGAATATTCCTTATGCCTGCTCTTTTTGCCCCGTAAACATCCGTAAAAAGCTGGTCTCCGATAAAAACTGTGTTCTCTGCAGTCGTTCCCATTAATTTCATCGCCCGCTCATATCCGCTTCTCGACGGCTTATGGGCATTATAAATATAATTGACTTTAATATCCTTATTAAACATCAAAACCCTTGCCTCCTTATTGTTAGAAATAAGGCAGCATTTAAAACCGATTGCTTTCAGACGCGCAAACAAATCAACAGCCCGCGCATCCGCCGGCGCCCCGTGGGGCACGAGCGTGTTATCAATATCAAAAAGAAGTCCGCGGATGCCTTTTTCGTAAAGCTTTTCAAAATCAATGCTGTATGTAGATTTTGCTGTCGCATCCGGGAAAAATTTACTAAACATTGTCCTCATCCTCCAGTTGTATAAGCGCATCCAAAATCTCCAGACAAATTTCGTCAACGGTCTTATCATCTGTTGATACAATAATATCCGCAGCCTGCTCATAAGCCTGACGGCGTCTCTCCATAAGCGCACCGATAAAATCCACATCCTTATGTCCGTTTAAGATCGGACGGTCATCGCTGTCCCTGACACGCTTTAAAATCGTTTCTGCCGTGGCTGTTAAAAGGACAATCCTGCTGTTCATTTTTAACTGCCGGACATTTTCCTCTCTGAGCACTGTACCGCCGCCGCAGGAAATAACACAGCCGCATTCACCGGACAATTCTTTTAAAAGCGCCGTCTCCCTCGCCCTGAAATACGGCTCGCCGAACTTGGCAAAAATTTCATTAATCGTCATGCCCTCACGCCGGGCAATAAGGCTGTCCATCTCCACCGGCTTCATCGCAAACATGAGGCTCATCATCTCCGCCACCGTACTTTTGCCTGCCCCCATAAAGCCCGTAAGCGCAATATTATGCTGCTTTAAATATTGTTTCATCCATTGGATTTTATCCATCTAATCCACCCTCCTTTTCCGCAAAAAGCTTTAGCGCAGCGTACAGGCTGTCTGCATCAATCTGTCCCGGCGCCGAAGCCTCTCCTGCAAGTCCGAAGGTTATCGCAGAACCGAATTGCTGACCGCAAAGCCGACTCACTAACCCCAGCTGTCCCATAGACATAGTGACAATCGGACACGAAAGTACCTCCTTAGCCTCAAGCGTTGCCGAAAGCAGCGTCAAAACATCTTCCGCTTTTTCAGGCATCACAGCCATCTTCGCAATATCTGCCCCAAGCCTTTCCATCTGCCTAAGCCGTTGTACGATACACTGCTTTGACGGCGTCTTAAAAAACTCATGATTTGAAACGACCGTCACAAGCCCTGCCGACTTTGCCTTTTCGAGTGCCTCTGCAATATCTCCGGCCAGCAGCTCGATATCCAGCATATCGGCTTTGCCTGATGCAGTCACCGTTTCTAAAAAATCAAAATAGGCTTCGGAGGAGGCTTTGCACCTTCCGCCCTCTGCCCTCGTTCTAAAGGTTACAAGCAGCGGTATATTGCCAAGGATTTTCCTGAGATTTTCCAAAACCTCCGATACGGCGCTCTTTTTAAAGACGTCCTCAAAATCATCCGCGCGCCATTCCACAATATTCACTGACTTTCTTTTCACAGCCTCTGTAGCCGCTGCATATATATCTTCCTTTTTTTTGCCCATCACAGGTACACAGATTTTAGGCATTTCCTCGCCAATCACCAAATCTCTTATCTTAACCGTCATACAAATCCTTTCTGTTCAGACAAAACATCTATATCCTTATGCTATAAAAACTATATTAGCTTTTATTGCCTCAAATAGTATTATATACTGTCATCTCCCCATAGACAAGAGATTTTCGTCACTCTATTGACAGCCTGTTTCCTTTAGTATAGTATAGTCATAAAGTAAACAACGAAAGACGCCCCGTGCTTCTTTCATCTATTGGAGGAATATTCATGTCAAATTCTATTACAGGGCACACCGGC
Source organism: uncultured Lachnospiraceae bacterium (assembly GCA_902489925.1). Classification (GTDB taxonomy): domain Bacteria; phylum Bacillota; class Clostridia; order Lachnospirales; family Lachnospiraceae; genus Scybalocola_A. The sequence goes on from CABUBX010000052.1 coordinate 3,967, forward strand.
TTATGCGCACTGCTCGGCAGTCCTGTCGCCCACAGTATCTCACCGGCCATGCACAACGAGGCTTTCCGCCTCCTTGGTCTTGATTTTGCCTATCTTGCCTTTGACGTCGGCACAGACCACTTAAAAACCGCTGTAGACGGCCTTAAAGCCCTCGGCGTGCGCGGTTTCAATCTGACGATGCCGGATAAAAATCTCATGGCAGACCTTGCCGATGAATTAAGCCCTGCCGCCAGACTTACGGGGGCAGTCAATACGGTTGTCGGTTATATGAAAGCCGCAGAGGATGCCGGTGTTACTCTGAAAAACAAGACAATGACACTGCTCGGTGCCGGCGGTGCAGCGACGGCGATTGTCGTTCAGGCTGCCCTAGACGGCTTAAAGGAAATCCGCGTCTTTAATATCAAAGATAATTTTTTTGAGCGCATGGAGGCACTTGCCGAGAAACTGTGCTTTGAAACCGGATGCACCGTATCTGTCCATGATTTGACTGATACGGAAGCGCTTGGCAGCAGCATCATGAACAGTGATATTTTAACCAACTGTACAAGTGTCGGCATGGCACCGAACACCGAAAACTGCCTTATTGAAGATGAGCACCTGTTTCGCCCTCAGCTTACCGTATCAGATATTATCTATAATCCCCGCGAAACACTGCTTTTAAAAAAGGCGGCCGCCTGTGGCTGCAAGACCTTTAACGGTATGTATATGCTGCTCTATCAGGGGGCAGAAGCCTTTCGTCTGTGGACAGGCAAAGAAATGCCGGTTGAAGCAATTAAAGCAAAATTTTTCTCGCAGCAATTATCTTAAAATACACTGCCATATTAATAAAAGGACAGCTTACACTGTCCTTTTATTAATAGCAATCATTCTCACTGATGACACGCTCGATTCTTCTGCGCACAAGCTCTGCAATTTCCTGAGATTTCATATCCTTATACATCTCATACGGCATCGGCTCTAAAAAATGAACCTGAACCGTTAATTTTTTAATTGACTTTGTATCAAAAGCCTTATAAGAATCAATCAGCGCTACCGGCACAATCGGGCATTTCGCTTTGATTGCGGCTTTAAAGCTGCCGCCTTTAAATTCAAGCAGCTTGTTGCCATCTCTGCTTCGCGTACCTTCTGCGAAAATCAAATAATTTCTTCCGTTTTTCACTTCGTCCGTCACCTGATGAATCACCTTCATCGACTGCTTAATATCATCACGATCAATGGCATACGCTTTCATACAGGCAAATACCTGTTTCAAAAAAGGAATATTCTGCAACTCCTTTTTCATCACAACCGAAAACGGACGCGGACATGCCTGAATCATTGCAAGCACGTCAAAAAGCCCCTGATGATTTGGAAAAAACATAAATCCGTCTTTCTCTGGAATATTATCCTCACCGTGAACCTCTATTTTTATATTGCCGCCATGGACTGCTTTATTGTCGATATATCGAAGCACGTCATACCGCTCAGCTTCCGGATATGACTCGGCATGTTTTGCACAATGACAGAGCTTAAACCATCCGTAAGGCACAAAAATCAAATTTCTTAAAACCATCAACAGTATTCTTTTCATATTCCGACTCCTCGTTTCATCTAAATTTCATGAGCTATTTTGCACGGAATGCTCGTCTCTAAATACTTATGAAAGGCTTCTTTATCACCGTCAACAGATGCCTTTTCAAAGAAAAAGGATACCGGCTGATTTCCAACCTTTGCATAAATAAAATAATATGATTCCAACTCAAATACATTCGTCACCGTATTCCAGTCAATGCGCTTGCCAAATTTATATTTCTGAGTTTTTGCCTGAAAATAATCTTCATAAAAGCGATACTCATCCGTTCTGTCCAGCGCATTGGCCTGCTGCTGCATCTCAAGACTTTTGCTTAAACCTTTTCTCATGACAAGCCATTTAAAAAACAAGGCACGTGTTAAAAAAAAGACCATCAAAGATGCCGAAACAATCCCTTCAAAAATGTAAAACCATGACTCTGCATATCTTGAAAAACCAAAATATGCCAGACCTCCCATAGATATCGCAGCAATTAAGTAAACTAATCTGCGCCATTTAATCTTCTTTTTCTGTCCCGGAGAAATCTCCATCGTCTCCTCCATGACTTTTTTGAATGTTTCCTTGTTGAGCACCACTGATGCCGTATAAAGCTGTTCCATTGTACACCTTGTCGGACACTTGAAATGTCCGCCCTCCTCCTGTCAGATAATATGTATTTATTTTATCATATAATCCCTCTTTTGTATAGCGCAAAAAAATAGGCGGAGTCCTTTAAACTCCGCCCAATCATAGACTTATTTGTTTTCTGCCGCCATCTTTTCCAGCTGTTTTTTTCTTCCGAATAATTTAGGGAAAATAATCAATGCTGCACCAAGACAGCCAACAGCAACGATTAAAGTTGCCACTACATTGCCGCCTGTAAAGCCTGCAACAAAGTATCCAATCACACAGCAAACAGCAACGGTTGTTGCGTACGGAATCTGTGTCTTTACATGCTCTAAGTGGTTACATGCCGCACCGGTAGAGGCAAGAATTGTTGTATCTGAAATCGGTGAACAGTGGTCGCCGAAAACAGAGCCTGCCAATGTTGCTGCAAGACAAGTAATTAAAAGCTCAGGTGCTGTATTTGCACAGAGGTCTGTAACGATTGGGATAAGAATACTGAATGTACCCCAAGCTGTACCTGTCGCAAATGAAAGACCACAGCCAACAAGGAAGATTAACGGTGCAAGAATCTGAACCGGAACACCTGATGTCTCCACAAGATAAGATACATAACCGCCTGTGTTTAAAAGGTCACGGCACACACCGCCAATGGACCATGCCATTGTCAAAATAACGCAGGCAGGAATCATAGATGAAATACCGTCATTAATGCTTCCGAAAAATTCTTTAAATGTGAGCACTTTTCTGAGCATAAAGAAAACAAATGTAAATAACAAAGCAATAAAACCGCCCATAGATAATGCCTGAGCTGAGCTTGTATTACCGAAAGCTTCAAACAATGAGTTTGCTTCGCCTGAAAACAGTCCGCCATAGTAAAGCATCGATACGATTGATGCCACAACGAGCACGACAATCGGAAGTACAAGGTCAATCACCTTACCCTTAGCGTCTTCCTTCACATGCTTTGCCATCTCAGCTGCCGCTTCGCCGCCGTCAGTACCGTTGATAATGCCTCTTTCTGCATTAATCTCAGCTCTTGCCATAGGACCGTAGTCTGCGTTCTTTCTTGCACCCATACTGATAACCATAATCAGTGTAAGAATAGCATAAAGATTCAGCGGAATCGCTGAAATAAAGGCTGTCATACCATTACCTGCACTCTCAGGAAGATTGGAGATAACAGATGCCGCCCATGTTGAAATCGGGGCAATAATACATACCGGCGCTGCTGTTGCGTCGATTAAGTAAGCCAATTTCTCTCTGGAAATCTTAAACTTGTCCGCAACAGGTCTCATAACCGTACCTACTGTCAGACAGTTGAAGTAATCATCAATAAAAAACATCAAATCGAGTGCTGATGTTGCAAGCGAAGCACTCCTCTTGCCTTTGAGCTTTTTGCCTGCCCATTCGCCGTAAGCCTTTGAGCCTCCGGCTCTTGCCACAAGTGTAACGAGAATACCCAGAAAACATAAAAACAAAATAATATATACGTTATCTGCAAGTTTTCCGCCCATAAGTGTTACAGTCTGGTCAAACACGCCTAATACACCAAGGCCCTGCATAACCGAGAAAATAATCGTACCTGAAAGTACACCAAGAATCAGTGAAAACACAACCTCTTTAGTAATTAACGCACATGTAATCGCTAAAATCGGCGGTATCAAAGATAAAAATCCTGCATTCCATTCCATGCAAATTCCCCTCCATATTCTTTATCGCATGTATATTGTTTTGTTGTACCCTTGCAAGGTTCATATTCGACATTATATCCCAAATACCGATTATTTGCAAATATTTTTTCGTCAATATGTTATTTTTGGTGTATTCCAACAAAAAATAAGCATGTTTTTTGTGCACCATGTCAAAGTAAACTGTTTTAGCCAATTTCACATTGACATTTTCTCCAAACAAAGCTAGTATAATAAATAGAGTCAACAATAGAGGTGCGGATTGTAAGGTACGCATAAGCTGTCAAGGTGACCGTCGCCGATGCTTCTGCCGAATATGCAGCCGCCGAAAGAGATGATTGCCGGTCCATTCATGCTCTTGGTGTCAGGATTCAGTATTCTGTCACTGTCATGTGTTCATGATGCGCTATTGATGTTTTACAACATCAATAGCTTTTTTTATATATTTTCGTCCTTTCCGAGTCCCCTTTTGATGGTGTTTCTTCCTATTAAAATAGCGCATCATCAGAAACCTTTTTCACGATGGCATAGACCTCGTTTTTTATAAACAGCAGCTGGTATCCCGATTTTCGCTTCATACTCCCGGTGATTGTACAAGGAAACATTCACTGTTTTGGAGTTTTTTTGGCGTTGCTAAATGCAGACCACAGCAGACAGTCTTAAATCATTATCCCCCCTTTTATGTCTCGTTCCGAATATTTCTTACATTATACCATATTCTTCCGTATTTATTCAAATATTTTCTGTTTTTTCACAAATTTTCTTTCCTCTTCAGAAACTTTGTCTCAGTTTTTCGACAGCTCTCTTTTCAATACGGCTCACATAGCTTCTGGATATCCCCATCGTTTTTGCAATCTCCCGCTGCGTGACCGGTGTCTGCTGATAAAGTCCGTATCTTTTTGAAACAATCATTTTTTCTCTTTTCGTCAAAACTTTATCTATGAGCTTATAGAGCCGTTTGACATCGCCTGAAAGTGCAATTTGAGCAGCCATATCTGTTTCTTCACTTTCCATAATGTCCAAAAGATTAATCTCATTTCCCTCTTTATCCGTCCCGATAGGTTCATACAACGATACTTCCCTAACCAACTTCTTTTCACTTCTTAAAAGCATAAGAATTTCATTTTCAATGCATCTGGCCGCATAGGTCACAAGCTTATGTCCTTTGTCTGCATTAAATGTATTCACAGCCTTCACAAGTCCCACAACACCTACAGAAATCAATTCCTCCTGCTCTTTGCCGGTACTCATATATTTTTTTACAATATGTGCCACAAGCCGGAGATTTTTTTCAATCAGACAATCTCTTGCCTGCTTATCTCCTGCCTTGTATCGTTTAAAGCACTCTGCTTCCTCCTGCGGCGTCAATGGTTTTGGAAAAGATTCCATTTTGCTGCACCTCACCAAAGCCTTTACTCCAGTTTATGTTTCAAGGGCTCATAAAGTGCTTTTCCATGAAATATCATTTTATGATGTCTCTATTTTTTCCAGTCAAATAAGCAATCCAGCCACTCCGCACAAAGCGAAAACCAATGGGCACAATGCTCGGCGCCGCGCTCACCGACTTCTTCGGTGCACATTGACAAGCCGTGCCGGCCTGTGTGAAACACATGATATTCTACAGGCACATTATGTCTATACATCGCCTGAACAAAAAGCAGTGTATTTTCAAGTGCTACAAGCTCATCATCAAATGTATGCCACACAAAAGCCGGCGGTGTATTTTCTGTGACATGTTCTTCAATATTGTGATAATAAATATCAGCAATATTTTCTCCCAAAAGCTTCTCGTAGCTCTCATGCAACTCCGGTTTTGCCGCAGGCTTTGAAGATATCACCGGATAAGATAAAATGACTGCCGACGGACGCAGACCGCCTAAACCGGCAATTTCCGGTGTTACAAAGTCTTTGATGCGCTCACTGTCAAAGTGAACCGCTAAAGAAGCTGCTAAATGTCCGCCTGCCGAAAAACCGCAGACCGCTATTTTTTCAGCCTCCGTATCTAAATTTTCATGATTGCTTTTAATCCATGCAAGCGCCGCAGCCGCTTCTCTAAGCGGCAGCATATCCGGTGAAACTCCCGAATCATTATAAACCGTATACCTCAAAACGAAGGCCTGATAGCCTCTCGCAAAAAATGATAATGCTACCGGTTCCATCTCCCGCTCGGAAATATCGGCATAGCCGCCGCCCGGGAATATTAAAACTGCAGGGCGCTTTATGCGTCCGCCGCGTCCGAGTGCGTGTTCGTGAATATAGCCTGTAAGCAAGGCATTTGAGCCGTTTAATGGGTTTATTTGCGTAATTCTCATTGTTTTTCCTCTTTTCTCTATAATTCTTTAGATTTCCTTACAATTTTAGTTTCAATTTATTTATACTTTTTTAGATTTTGGACACATCCTGTTCACATTTATGGGTTATACTATGTATGTACATTAGTAAAACTAATGTTCCAAAATTTTTCATAAACGCCGGGTGATGCACAGCACCCGGCTCTCCCCCCTTTTTTAAGTAAATACACGCTACTATACGAAGAAGTCTTTGCTGAATCTGTACAAGGTAACCTCCCAAAACCTTAGTAACGGCAAAGGCTTCTTTGTGCATGCGCATCGCCGCACAAAAGAAGCCTCAAAAACTGCCCTATTATAAAAATAAATTTTTCAGCTCTGAAAAAGCTTCTAACTTTGCAGCATAGCCCTCCGGCACCGCACCAAAGCCATACGCCGCGTAGATAAACGGCACCCCGGCCTTACGGCAGGCTTCCAAATCTCCTTCTGTATCACCCACATACACAGGGTTTTCAAGATGGTTGCGCTCACAAATCAAGCGAATATTTTGGGCCTTTTCAAGGCCTGTCCGACCCGGATTTTCATAATCCGCAAAAAGCGTTCCCGTATGATGTCCCTCAAAAAACGCTTCAATGTAGCCATCCTGACAGTTGCTGACAATAAAAAGCGGATACTTCTCCCAAAGCGCTTTCAGCGTTTCCATCACGTCTTCAAAAAGAACACCTCCGTGCTTCGCCAAATATCCATTCTCATATTCAAAGCATTTTTTTGCGCACTGCATACGCGTCTCTTCATCAATTTCAGGCATACACTTTGCGACAAATGCCTCCATCATCATGCCCATACATGAACGAATCAGCTCTACAGAAAAGTTTTTATCTATGCCGCAATCCTTCACCGCCCTTGTCCATGAATCTGCCACCACCTGACACGTATCCCACAAAGTACCGTCCATATCAAAGATAATTCCATCGGTTTTCATTAGCCATTCCTCCCCAATAAATTTTATCTGCCTCTTAATCTTCCTTGCGTCGCAGCAAATCTCCCGGTGCAAGCTCTATTCCTAAGTCAACCCATACTTCCATTTTAGGATGCGGACATGCTTCAATCGAATTTCCTTCGCTGTCTGCCATTGCCTTCACCTCAACAGAAATATCCCGGCCGTCCGGCTTCATAACCTCTATCACTTCGCCGACGCTAAACTTATTTTTTTGTTCAAGGCGATACATCCCCTGTGCATTTTTTTCTTCAATAATTCCCAAATATGTGTATTCCTTCACATAAGTATTGCTGTCATAAATCTGTGATTCATTTGTTGTTCTTCCGAAGAAAAAGCCTGTTGTAAACTGGCGGTAAGTACATTTTGAAATTTCCTGCTGATAATAAGGCAGCTTTTGGCGATATTTCGCCTCATCCTCAAAATAATCGTCAATCGCCTGCCGATAAGTTCTTGCCACAACAGCAACGTAAAGCGCAGTTTTCATACGGCCCTCAATCTTAAAGCTGTCAATGCCGGCATCCACAAGCTCAGGAATATATTCTATCATACATAAGTCTTTTGAATTAAAAATATACGTTCCCCGCTCATTTTCATAAACCGGCAAATATTCACCCGGACGGCTTTCCTCCACAACCGCATATTTCCAGCGGCACGGATGTGTACATGCCCCTTTATTGGCATCGCGGCCTGTAAAATAATTACTCAAAAGACAGCGCCCGGAATAGGAAATACACATAGCGCCATGGATAAATGTCTCAATTTCAAGTGTGTCCGGAATGTTTTGACGAATTTCTTTAATTTCTGCCATTGAAAGCTCACGTGCAGATACAACACGCTTTGCGCCCTGCTGATGCCAAAAAAGATATGTCATATAATTTGTGTTATTCGCCTGTGTACTTATATGAAGTTCAATCTCAGGGCATATTTCCTTTGCAATTGTAAAGATACCCGGGTCAGAAATAATAAGGGCATCCGGCGCAATTTCCTTCAACTCTTTAAAATATGTCCGCACACCGTTTAAATCTCCGTTATGTGCCAAAATATTGGCTGTCACATAAACCTTCACATTGTGTGCATGCGCAAATGCAATGCCCTCAATCATATCTTCTTTTGAAAAATTTTTTGATTTTGCTCTGAGGCTGAATACCTCACCGCCAATATAAACGGCATCTGCACCAAACAGCACAGCAGTCTTTAAAACCTCTAAACTGCTGGCCGGTATAAGTAACTCGGGTTTTCTCATATTTTCCTCCATTATATTTTTGTACTTATTGTGACACCGTCACCAATGGGCAGTATCACTGTCTGTAAATCAGCTCTGTGG
>CABUBX010000053.1 GCA_902489925.1 uncultured Lachnospiraceae bacterium
GCCATATTGGGATAGACACAAGCTCACCATCGCCCCGCCTTTGGGAAATCAAATTTGCACACCGCAAAAGACCTTCTGCCGGAAACGGTGCTCCCCACGGTGTTTTCACAAATTTCACCATATTTTTAAGCTTCATCTTCTGAAACATCAATCGTATATCTTTATAATATAATTCGCTAAACATATAATTTAACTTTTTATTCACACGCTCATTTTCAAGAATATCCTTCAGCGTTGAGTTCATCGTAAATAATTCTGCCATTTTATCCATCGCCTCTTAATTTTTTTATTTTTATGTATAAACAGCTGTCAGCCTGTCAATACTATGATTGTTCCCATAAAGCTTTCTTTTCTGTGAACATGAAGGCTTTATGCGGACAGCAGGCTATGCGCAGACAAATCGTTGGATTCCCCCCTCCAATAGATTCAAAGCACAGTACAAATGATAAGTTGTGAATACTTATCCTCCCCTTTTGTAACGGAGTATCTGTCTTTTCAGATACTCCGTATTTTTATCATCCTTAAGGCGCAGCCTGCCTATAGAATACATTATACACTAAAACAGGCCTGCAAAAAAGATACGCAGACCTGTAAATTATTTTTTCATTCATTATTCTTTTTGGAATGACACATACCGGCACTCGAACAGCCTCCGCAATTCCCGCCGCAGCTGCATGATTTTCCCGATTTTTTTGCTTTATGCATAGAATAAACGGCCATTGCCGCAGCCAGTATGACAATTATAAGCACAATCAATGTTGGAAAATTCATTATACACCTTCTTTCTAAGCTTCAAATCTAAATAGCCTGTAAAACCTGTCTTTTATTCCGCAGCCATTCTCCCCGAAACAGCGCTCTTAACTGATTTTTCCGGTCTGAGCAATAAATATATAAATATCGCAGCAGTCGCAAAAGCAATCACCGTCCACACTGTAAACGTACCGCCAGTCACAAATGTTCCGATTTGATAAATGCAAAGTGTAACTGCATAGGCAAAAATTGTCTGATAACCAATAGCAAACCATGTCCATCTTGCCTGATTCATCTCTCTTTTTATGGCGCCGATTGCCGCAAAGCAAGGGGCACATAAAAGATTAAATACAAGAAAACCGTACGCTGCCACCGCTGTAAAGCTTGTCGCAAGTGTTCCCCAAATTTCCTCTCCATTTTCGGCAACCTCGGCAAATCCGTAGAGTGTACCAAAAGTTGCAACAACATTTTCCTTTGCAATAAGCCCGGTGATCGCTGCAACACCTGCCTGCCAGTGATTCCAGCCAAGCGGAATAAATATCCAGCTGACAGCGCGCCCGATATAGCCCAAAATACTATTATCCAAATCGTCGCCCACAGCGCCAAAGCCTGTTTCTGTAAAGCCATAGCTTTGTAAAAACCAAAGTGCAATTGTCGAAAGAAGAATAATGGTACCCGCTTTCTTTATAAAAGAATAGGCTCTCTCCCACACACTTCGTAAAATATTTTTCACAGTCGGCAAGTGATAAGCCGGTAATTCCATCACAAACGGCGCCGGGTCACCTGCAAAAATCTTTGTCTTCTTCAAAATAATCCCAGAAACAATAATTGCCACCATACCGACGAAATAAGCGCTTGCCGCAACCCATCCCGAATTGCCGAAAAACGCACCGGCAATCAGCGCGATAATCGGAAGCTTTGCGCTGCACGGAATGAAAGTTGTTGTCATAATCGTCATTCTGCGGTCACGCTCATTTTCAATCGTTCTCGATGCCATAATTCCCGGAATGCCGCAGCCGGTACCAATCAGCATCGGAATAAAAGATTTGCCCGAAAGACCAAATTTTCTAAAAATTCTATCCATAATAAAGGCAACGCGCGCCATATAGCCGCAAGCTTCCAAAAATGCAAGAAATACAAAAAGAACAAGCATCTGCGGCACAAAGCCCAGCACCGCACCGACACCGGCAATAATACCGTTAATGATTAAATCCTGAAGCCACGATGCACAGTCAATGGCTGTCAAACCACGCTCTGCAAGCACCGGAATGCCCGGTACCCAAATACCATAATCCTCCGGTGACGGTTCCTCAATATCTGCATCCGGATTTTTTTCAATCGTAACTGTATACTTTTCCAAAGCATCTTCATACTCAGCATCACCGATTGCCATAAGATGAAAACCTTCCCCGAACAAATTGTCATTTGTCCAGTCTGTGCCCATCGTACCGACAGTTGTAATTGACACATAATAGACAATAAACATCACTAAGGCAAAAATTGGCAGTGCCGCAAAACGGTTTGTTACAATACGGTCAATTTTATCGGAAAGCGTTAATTTTCCGGAAGGACGACCTTTTTTACAGCATTTTTCAATAACTGATGCGATATACACATAACGTTCATTTGTGATAATACTTTCCGCATCATCATCAAGTTCTTCTTCTGTCTTTTTAATTATGTATTCGACATCGGGAACCTGATTCATTAAAGCTGTAATCTTTTCATCTCGCTCAAAAAGCTTAATTGCATAAAACCGTCTTTGAGCATCGCTAATATCCTCATCTAAGCTTGCTTCTATTTCTGATAAAGCCGCTTCAACATCTTCACCAAACCGGTGTACCGGTGCCACAGCGTGCATTTTCGCAGCCGTAACAGCCTTTTCACCGACCGCTTTTACACCTGTTCCTTTCAGCGCCGATATTTCCATAACATCGCAGCCAAATTGCTCTGACAACGCCTTGATATTCACCTGATCGTTGTTCTTCGCGACAATATCCATCATATTTACAGCCATTACAACCGGAATCCCAAGTTCTGTCAGCTGTGTAGTTAAATAAAGATTTCTTTCTAAATTTGTACCATCTACAATATTTAAAATAACATCCGGGCGTTCACTTATCAAGTAGTTTCTTGCAACTACTTCCTCCAGTGTATATGGTGATAATGAATAAATTCCCGGGAGATCTGTAACAATAACATCCTTATGACCTTTTAATTTTCCCTCTTTTTTTTCAACCGTGACACCCGGCCAGTTTCCAACAAACTGATTTGCACCGGTCAAGGCATTGAACAGTGTCGTTTTACCACAGTTCGGGTTTCCGGCTAAAGCAATTTTAATCGACATTACTAAGTCCTCCTTTTATTAGTCAAAGCTAACCAACTGTTAAAAATAGCTCTGCTTATCCAACTTCAATCATTCCGGCATCTGCCTTTCTTAAAGAAAGTTCATAGCCTCTGACCTGAACTTCTACCGGATCACCCAACGGTGCCACTTTGCGGACATAAATCTCTACACCTTTTGTGATTCCCATATCCATAATCCGGCGCTTTACGGCGCCTTCACCGTGAAGCTTGATTACCGGCACAGTAACTCCAGGCTTGACATCCTTTAATGTTTTCATGTTTGAATACTTCCTTTCCCTAAAATTCCTTTTAAAATGTATAGCTACACCATAATACGGTTGGCCATTTCTTTGCTGACAGCAATCCTGGATTCTTTAATATTTACAATCACATTCCCGCCATTTTTAGAAACGACAGTAACATTACCACCGGCGACAAAACCAAGGCTTTCTAAAAATCGTTTAACCTCCGCCTTACCGCCAACTCTTTTAATCACATTTTTTTCTCCTTCATTAACCATTGATAAAGGCATCATACAACCCCCTCGTTTCTATTATCCATCAATTACCAATCCTTGCTTCAATCAGTTTGTTCTAGCTAACTTGTTTTTCCAAAAAATAGTTAGACTTCTCTAACCACAATTAAAGTTACCACTAACTAACTTGTTTGTCAAGCCTTTTTTTCTTTTCCTTATTTGATATTTTTATTGGACTGTGCTATGATATGAATAATCATTATTAACTACACGGGGAGGAGAATTATCCTATGAAAGTACATGAATCTGCAGAAAATTATCTTGAGACAATCCTTGTACTCAGTCATTCAAATCCGCATGTGCGCTCGATTGATATTGTAAATGAGCTTGGTTTTTCAAAGCCGAGTGTCAGCGTTGCCATGAAAAATCTTCGTCAAAACGGCTATATTACAATGGACTCCGATGGTTTCATCCAGCTCACCGAAAAAGGTACTTCCATTGCTGAAATGATTTATGAACGTCACACTTTTATTTCTCAATGGCTTATCCATTTAGGTGTAGATAAAAAACAAGCTCTAGATGATGCCTGCCGCATTGAACATGTCATCAGTGCCGAAAGTTTTGCCGCAATCAAAACTCACGTAGAAAATCATCAAAAATCATAATTACTTAAAAAGATGCCGGTTGATAGTTCGATCGGCATCCTTTTTTCTTAATAAATTACAATTTTACATTTCACAACACATACAACAGTCCGATAAAATTTCACAGAGTGCATTCCCACTGCTTGTATGGCTTCTGACAATGGATGCGTTTGCCTTTTTTGCTCCTTCCGTGGCACACCTGATCATTTTATGCGATGCTGTATTCGTAAATAAAACAACCATATCCGGTGTTCCGATTTTCTTATCAAGCTCAGACGGCATCTGCGTAAAAACCTTGACTCTGCATTGAAATCTCTTGCATATTTTTTTGTATTGGCAAACCATTCTGTCATGGCCGCCGATAATAACGATACTCATAGGCTAAAGCGCTGCCGCTAAAGCAGCACCAAGCGACTCACATTCTGCTGCTGCCGTTTCATCCGGTGCCTCATTACAAATAACACCCTCATCATTGATAACGACCGCTCCGGCCTGCTGCATCCGCTCTGTCCATATGCGCATCCACTCTCCGTCACCCCAACCGTACGAGCCGAAAAGTCCTATTTTTTTACCTAGTGCAAAGCCTTCTACAGCTTCTACAAAAGGCTCCATCTCCATTTCTTCGAGCTCCTCCGATCCCATCGACGGACACCCGAGCGCAAATACTGGATAATTTTTTAAAGTCTCCGGTGAAATTTCACTGACCGAAACAACATCCGCATTTTTACCTGCATCTTGAATTCCTTTTCCTACAAACTGCGCCATTGCCTCTGTATTTCCTGTGCCGCTCCAATAAACTACAATAATTTCACTCATTTTTTAATCCTCCAATATTAAATATTTGCCAATTGCTTTAAGAAGCCTGACAGACAGCCGGTATTTGAGAAAATTGTTTTCCACCGCTGATTTCCCTGACAAACAGATTTCTTACCTTTGTATAAATATCAAAAATTTTCTGTGCCTCATCAGCATCTGAATATACTTTCCAATAACCGTTTAAAAGGCAGTCACGTCCATGATTTAAAATATAACCCCGAACATCTGCCATCGGATAACCTAAAAGCAGCCCAATTTCATGAGGAAAATCCATGCGGCTGTCAAGGTAAGAAACATATCTTTGCCCCAGCTTTGCAAGTACTGCATCAAGTTCAGTTAGTCTTGTATAACCTATGGTTCTAAAAAAATCCGCAATGTCCTCTTGTTTAAGCAGCTGATTAAGCCAGACACTCCGATAAATCAGCCATACTGACTTTTGATCATCCTTATATAGCAGACGTTCACCAACATCTGTACCGTCAAGCACATGAACAATATCCGCAATATGCGTATGCTCAACAATCAAAAGATTTGACGGCTTAATCCCTGCAAGTACAGGTGCACACTGACGGGCAACTTCCAATGCTGTCTTTTTATTTCTATGATCTTCCATGGTCTTCCTCCTTATTTTTCCGCCTCGTAAGTTAGTTATAACTAACCTGCTATTATCATACACAAATTGGCATTGCTTGTCAAGTACTAAATAAATAGGGCTATCGGGAAAATAAAGGCTTCAACATATCCCCTGTTTCCCGACAGCCCATTTTATTAAAGTCCCATTTGATGAGCAGCACAAAAACGCTCTATTTTATCATAAAGCATTGCCTTTGTCTCATCATCACAAAAGCTTGCGGCAATAGCATTCTTTTGAATTTTAATGAAGTCCTCCAATTCCCAGCCATACGCCTTTGCAACATTTTCAAGCTCATCCACCAATGTAAGATTCATAAGCTGTGGGTCATCGGTGCTGACTGTGACCGCAACACCCATCTTATATAATTCATTTAACGGATGTTCTTGAAAATCTGAATATAACTCTAATAAATTAGATGTTGGCGTAATATTAAGTGTTATCTGTTTTTCTATAAGTCTTTCCAATAATTTAGCATCGGAAATCGCCCGAACACCATGGTCAATTCGTGCTGCCCCTAAAATATCCAACGCTTCCCATACACCTTCCGCCGGTGAAGACTCGCCTGCATGAACAGTAATCCCCATGCCTGCTGCCCTTGCTTCACAAAATGCGCTGTATAAAATTCTATTGGATTCTTTTGAAGCGGCCTCATTACCGTCTACGGATAATCCGGCTAAACGGTCATGCGGATTTGCCTTCATCCAACGCACTAAATTAAGTGCCTCTTTTGATGTCTGTGAACGAAGTAATGATACAAGCAAACGGCAGTCGCAATAACCATCCATATACGCAGCATCAAAACCCTCCAAAATGCCATTGATTAAATCCTGATAGTGAAGATTTTGCCAGTGTGTTGGATTTGTAATAACCTCAGCATACATAATATTTTGCTCTGCTGCTTCCTTTGCGTAATTATAGGCTATACTCCGCGCGTCCTCTTTAGAATACACAAGCGAACATATCCAATTTAAAAGTTCTAAAAAATCTGCCAATCCGGTAAACTGAATCAACTCATTTTCAGGTCTTGGCAGCGGTATATTATTTTTTGCCGCCAGTGTTTTAATCAACTCTAAAGACAAAGTCCCTTCCAGATGAATATGTAATTCAACCTTCGGTAATTTTTGCAAGACTTCTCGTTCCATGAAATATTCCTCCTTTTACCAAAAAATTATAAAACAACCTTTAACACAAGATAGAAAATAAATATAATGCTCAGTGCAATAACAATTCCTGACAATTTCTTACGTTTCCCTGATGCCAGCATACAAAGTGTGTACGCAAGAATAGAAAACATCACACCATAAGCAATATTATATGTAAACGGCATCATAAGAACAGCAAAAAACACCGGCATAGCCACTGTAAAATCACCAAGTTCCAAATGACATAACGGTTCCATCATAAATATACCTACAATAATTAATGCCGGTGCAACTGCAATAGACGGTATAACTAAGAATATCGGTGAGAAAAACAATGCCAGTGCAAAGCATAAGCCCGTAACACATGCAGTAAGTCCGGTGCGTCCGCCCACTGAAATTCCGGTCACACTCTCTGCACCATAAATTGATACTGTACTTGTTCCAAAAACCGCACCAACAGCTGCTGCACCCGCTGAAACCATCAAAGCTTTACCGGCATCAGGAATACTTCCGTCTTCTTTAACCATACCTGCTTTCGGTGCAATTCCTATTAAAACACTTAAACTGTCAAATAAATCCACAATTAAAAAGCTTAAAATCGCAAAGAAAATACCTGCAATTTGTGTAAATCCACCGGAAAACATACCTTTAAGGCTCAGCTTGCCAAATGTCGGCGCCAATGCTTCTACCGGATTATCAAATGATAAAATAGAAGTTGGAAGCTGTGTATAACCTAATCCTGTTTCCGGATTCTTTACAAAAATTCCCAAAACAGCCACAACAACAATACCAATTAAAATACCGCCTCTGACATTTTTAATAACCAAAATCGCTGTCACAACAATACCGACCAACGCTAATATTGTTCCCGGATTTCCTAAATCTCCCAAAGTAAGTAATGTGTCCGGAGATGCTGTTACAAGACCTGCTGTCTGTAAACCGATAAACGCAATGAAGAAGCCGACACCGACACTCATTGCTTTTTTTATACAATCCGGAATACTCTGTACAATCTTTTGCTGAATTTTAAAGACACCAAGCAAAACAAATGTACATCCTGAAATACATACGCAAGCCAAACCATTTTGCCAGCTCATGCCCAATGTTTTTACAATATAAAAACTTAAAAAGCTTGCCAATCCAATTGCCGGACCTAATGCAATAGGACGATTCACCCACAATCCCATCGCAAGGCAAGCTAAGAACACAGACAATGCTGTTGCCCAAAAAGCTGCTTTTGCGTCAATTCCGGCTTCTGACAAAATTAACGGATTTAAAACTAATACACTGGCACAGGACAAAAAGATTGTTAAGCCTGCCAAAACCTCTGTTTTCACATTACTTCCACGCTCTTTAATGTGAAAAACCTTTTCTAATAAGCCTTTCTCCATTTTCATTCTCTCCTCTCGCATAAATCATATGATAATATGGTAATACCTTTAAACCGGATAATTAAAAATGCTGTTTCCAGCATTTTTAATCAAATATCAGCTTTCTTTTAGCCTTAAAATTCTGCCCTATTCGTTGAGGTTAATACGCTATAATATTCCGCACCATATTGAAACGAATATAATCCGTATTATAAAAAACTCGTCCGTAAAGCACTTGTTCATTATCCTGGTCATACACTCGCCCAATAACCTCCAAGAGAACATCTGTTTCAAATTCTTTTTCAAGACCGCTCATACTTCTCATTTTTGAAACACGACAATTTTGAATCTGAATCCAATCTCTGACTACCAATTTCCCGGCATGGGTTCGTATCACATCATAAGAAGAATGATTTACAAAATCGTCCTTCTCGGGATGCTTTGTGAACAAAGATACCGCCATATAATCCTGACATAAAATCGCCAAATGCCCATCTGCATAGTAGCCCTTTTCAAGGGCAATTACAGGCTCTCCCACCTGTATGCCTAAAGCAGAAGCTACCATTACATCACAGCCTTCTTCTTTATATGCGGCTAAGCGAATCTTAATTTCATAACCGCTTTTGCTGATTAGTTCACTGATTTCTTGGGAAACAGCCAAATTTATCTTAAATTGCCGTGTTAAAGGATTGACAAAAGTTCCACGTCCGTGAATACGTAAAAGAAGTCCTTCCTGCTCGAGTTCATCTAAAGCACGCCTCACAGTAACCCTGCTGACACCATAACTTTTTGCAATTTCATTTTCCGGCGGCAGCTTTGTCCCCTGTTTAAAATCCATATTTTCAATGTATTCATATAGACTTCTTTTGACTTTGTCGCTAAGATTCTCCTTTACAAAAGGACGCATATCCATAGTCAACTCTCCCTTACTTTTCCAGTTTTAAGGTAATACCATAATATCACGCGCTTCTTTATTCTGTCAATTCCTTATTTTTTAATATTCATACATCCTACTCAGTGCACTTTAATGACTTTTCCGCCGTGTTTTCTCGATTCTTCGGCGGCCGCAACCATTTTATGGCTCTCATATGTATCCTGAATAAGCGTAAGGTTTCCTTCCTCAATCGGATTTCCGAGAAGATAATCAACAACATCATTGACAAGCCCCAAATCTGCGCCCACATGACCGCCGCCGTAGGCATCTTGATTATTCAGGGACATATCAATCACCTCTTTTCCCTTTCCGAAAAGCTGTACCGTGATTGTCTCATCAAGGTCATTGGAATAAAGCTCGCCCTTTGTTCCGAAAATATGTGTCTTACGATAGTTTTCATTTGAAAAAGCCTCCACTGAAAACTGAACGTGCGTCCCATTTTCAAACGCCATCTGCACAAGCTGATAATCATTAACTGTATTGTCACTATGCCATACACAGCGCCCGTATTGCCCCTGATGAAGGGCAGCCCTCAAACGCTCTTTTGTGCCGACATTATCCACCGGATATGTTCCCCAAGGAAATTTCGGTTCCGGATGATTGTTTCGTCCGAGATATTGTAAGTAAGCATCATACGGACATTCTGATTCCTTCGGACAGTCCTCACAATATTTCGTGCTGTAATCCGGGGCATTTTTTTCATTAAAAAATACTAAATCACCGTAAGAAGACAGACTTTCACAGCAGCTTCCCAATATCCAGTGCAGCAAATCCATGTCATGACAGCACTTTGCCATAAGAAGCGGCGATGTCTCATCCTCTCTGCGCCATAGACCTCTCACATAGCTGTGAATAAAATGCCAGTAAGCCACATTTTCAGAATGACGTACTGTAACGATTTGACCGAGTGCACCGCTGTCTACAATTTCTTTAATCTTTCTGTAAAACTTAGAATAACGCAGCACATGACATACTATCACTTTCAGATTTTTTTCCTTTGCCTTCGCTTCAATATCAAGGCAGTGCTGCGGATTCGGAGAAACCGGCTTTTCAACCATAACATGATATCCGAGCTCAAGCGCCTGCATTGTGTGACCGTAATGGTCCCTATCCTGTGTACACACAAATAAAACATCTGCTATTTTGCCCTGTGCAAATAATTCATCCGCACTTGAAAATGTCTGAACGTCAGGATTTTTAAACGCTTTCTTTCCAATTTCCACACGTTCTTCATCTAAATCACAGATTGCCGCGATTACCGCATCCTTTCTGTTTAAAAGCAATGTGCCGTAATTAATACCTCTGTTTCCCAAACCAAGAATGGCTACACTTAACATCTTTTCTCCTCCCGTTAATCATTTCACATTGACCTTGCGTACATTGTATTATACAATAATTTCTATGCTATGATTATAGCGCAGACGGCTTTTTCCTCCAACAGATTAAATTGCCCGTTTTCTATACTATATTGCTATTAGAAGAAGGTGAGCCATGGATACAACCTACGAAAGCCATATTGGACTTGCCGATGAGCAGCTTTCAGTTATTTTTAAAAGTGACGCGGTTACACCCGAAGGCCGGAATAACCGTATTCATTGGCATGAAGGTGTTGAACTGCTTTTTATTACCAACGGCAGCGGCTATATGTTCTGCGATTCTCAAAAGATTCCTTTAACTAAGGGAAATATAGCTATCGCCAATGCCAACTGCCTTCACAAAGCCGCTTCGGATAAGACAGAGATGACTTATGAATACCTCATTCTCGAACCGCCGCTTTTTGAATTATTTTCACTGACCCCGCAAAGTATCACTTTTAAATCCATTATCCCGGAACATAAAGAGACGATTTCCCTTGACACGCTCTGTGCGTACACCGGCTTCAGTAAATACTATTTTTGCAGACTTTTCAAGGAGATGACCAATCAAACCGTCAGCAGTTATATCAACAGCTTTCGCTGTCACGAAGTCCAAAAGCTTCTCAAATACACTTCAATGACTGTTGAGGAAGCGGCCATAAGCTGCGGTTTTTCAAACATTTCACATTTTTACCGAATGTACAAGCAACATATCGGCCATGTTCCGTCGCAAGACAAAGCGGCCGATAATCATTAAGAAAAGAGGATTTTTATGAAATTAAGACGTTTTTTTGCCATCGCCGGCATCGTACTTCTTGCCGGTATGTATATTGCAACCCTTATTTTTTCACTCATTCAAGGTGAAATGGCCGCATCATTATTCAGAGCTTCGCTTATATGTACCATCATTGTTCCTGTTTTCATCTATATCTACACAATGATATTTAAAAACATGAAGAACAAACGTGATTCCTATAAGTCTGATGATTCCAAGGAGAATTAACTAATGGTTACTTACAGAAAACTTAACACAGAAGATTTAATAACTGAGCTTTTTAAAAATTTCAAACGCCATCAAGTCGTTGACAAATGCAGACGTTACGAAAATAACCAATGGATTATCAAATCCGACCCTTTCATTGATGACTGGTCTCCTTCCGATTATGAGTTTCTTATTCAATGCCTGAAAGATACTTGTCAAAATGGGGGGCTCGTATATGGCGCCTTTATAGATAACTGTTTAAAAGGATTTACTTCCGTAGACGGAAATCTTCTTGGAAGCCAAAAGCAATATGCCGATTTGACAAGCATCCATGTTTCAGAGGATGCAAGGCATCACGGTATCGGTAAGGTACTTTTTAAGGCCGCTGCCGATTTTGCAAAATCTATCGGCGCCAAAAAGCTTTATATTTCATCCCATTCTGCCATTGAAACACAGGCCTTTTATGCCCGAATGGGATGTGTTGATGCTAAAGAAGCTATAGAAAAACATGTTCAGGCCGAGCCTTATGACTGCCAGCTGGAGTGCGGATTAGAATAATTACAGGTTTTATTAAGAAAGGCTTTATAGCCTTTAGATTGTTTTAATTCTTTGGACAAAATTTGTTCACAATTTGATTGTATAATAAAACCATAGTAATGAAACCGACATTACTAAAACAACAGTTTGATTTTTTCATAACATTCGCCCGGCGGGACCGACCACCCCGCCGGGCCTCCCTCGTTTATGGGGGCTTTTTTTATTTCACCATATATGTACACAAATTTTGAGGTGTAAGCGTGTTGCAAAGCGCTTGGTGGTGTCATTAGCGCAGTCCTCGCGACTGGATGCAATAAGATGATTAGCAACTTACTTCCATTTGCATATATGTATAAAACAGAAGTCCGCTCTATGCCTAGTATAATCCACGCAAATTAGAAGTCTGTTTCAAATTAGCTTTTTTATGCTAA
>CABUBX010000054.1 GCA_902489925.1 uncultured Lachnospiraceae bacterium
TGTGATGCTTGTTTATGATTTTGTATCCTCTATTTTCAGAGGAAACTATGCGGTATGTATTGCCATCGGACTTGCAATGATTAACTTTATTTTCTATTTCTTTGCATTTATGAGAGACAGACATTCACCGTATCAGTATATCCGCAGACATCAGTTTGAGCGCAATATGAAAAAAGGTCAGCAGCAGGGGGCGGCTAAGAACGGACCGGTGTACACAGGCAGTGTGCCTTCGGGACATGCCGGTGCCAAGAAAATTGTACCGAGACATCGCTGTGCCGTCTGCGGGCGTACAGAGTTGGATGACGATACATTGGAATTTCGTTATTGCTCAAAGTGCAACGGTAATTATGAATATTGTAATGAACATTTATTTACACATACCCATGTGCAGTAAATGCAAGGCAAATCAGACAGCGGCAAAAGCTGTCTGTTGCCATATACGGGAAAGTTTAGGAAAGGCAGGATTTTTACTTTGGATATCAATCAATTGATTAAAGCATTAAAAAAGGGAAATAATCTTGAACAGAATTTATCACTTTATGGGAATATGCTGGCTGGTTCTTACCATCGTTTAGCTGCGTATCATCTTGCGATGAATTTGACAGAATATTATGATGAGATTTGCGGCAGCGGCGGCGAACGCTGTGAAAAATTGCTTCAGGAGATTACAGAAGTGCTTCGCGCAGACTTTGCGGAAGATGAAAAGGAAGCCTTGGATTTAGAGCGCGCCGTAAATATTGTGGATGATGTCAGGACGCAGGTGCTGTCGGCAATTCATGATTTGGAAGAATACACATATTTTATGCAGACTTATGAGCATATGCTCAATCGCATCGAGTATCGCCTTAAAGGGGATATCCAGGAGGTCGATGAGGCGGCTTTTGCAGCCGAGGTTGGCCGTTATGTCAGCACAGGGGATGCCGTATCCTCGAATGAGCGTATACAGGCGGTGATGGCAGAGCTTCCGGTGCGCATGACGATGGCAAAGTTTATGGATATGGTGAAGGATGGCTGCCGTTATTATGCAGGCGTGCGCAATGATATGGCTGAAGCCTTTTTTGAAGCGATGGCAGACGGTGTGCGCCCGCTCTCTGCAAAACGACTGAATCCGGTGTATGACAGGCTTTATGATATGGCTGTGACGCTTGAGGCGATGGATTTGGAGGCTGTTGATGAGGTGCAGTGCGAAAAGGCAATGCAGCTTCTTGCGGCTGCCTCGGAAAATATTGCAGAGGAACTTATGCCTTATTTGTATCTGGCAGAAATTGTGAATCATTTGTATATCTATCTGCTGACGAAAAATTATGTACTCGGTGATTTGCCGGACACAAAAAAAGCGGAGACAGTCATCCGTGAGTTTTTGAAGTCCGAAGCTAAGGGCAGCTTTTTGACACCGGATGAGGATATTGTCGGTCTGCTCAGAGAACTTACAAAGAAACAGGAGATGCTTGTAGGCGAGCATATGCTTCTTGAGAATGCTTTTTATGAAATAGTGACGTTTTATCCGAAGCAGATTGACGGTCTCGCCTTAAACGGCATGTATAACAGCCTTTATTGCAGCAGCCGCATGTTCAATGAGGGTGCATTGCAGCCGCTTGGCAAAAGGGGAATTTATTTTGCAGCCAATGAGGCTTGGATTGATGCGAAGCTTACCGAATTAAAAGCGCATTACACAAGTGTATTTGACGGTGAAAGCCGAACAGTAAAAAGAGCTCAGATGGCTTTTGTCATCGGCTCGCTGCCGGTTATATTTGACAGCATTGATGATTTTGAGGCTTATGTCAGAGGAAGTCTTTCCTCATGTGCCGATAGGGGAACAAGGGCAGCAAGTGCAGCGCTTATCGGCGAGCTGATGGCGGCGGACAATTAATTTGGAAACGGGGATGCGCATGAGACTTCACAAGAATTTATACTGGGGTGAATCAGTCAGTGATTTAAAGCGGACGATTAAATATGAAATTAAATACAGAAGATTTGCTGTCGGCTATTACTGTCTTACATTGCCGGATAATGAAGAAAATCTTATGGATATTATTCAGAGTGAGCAGTTAAAATTAAAGTTTATGCGAAAAAAATCGAGAGTTGTTGTCGGTATTGCCGGAAGTAAAAGAGAAGCGATGGCGTTGGCAGGAAAGATTATTTATGATATTTATAAAGAAACAGGCGGCTTTGACGTTAAAGGCTATTTTAAAAGGCAATAAGGGGAAGATTGGATGTTACATATTATTTTGCTTATTTTAAAAATTATCGGTATATGTCTTCTATGCCTGATTGGGCTGCTGCTTCTTTGTATCGGGCTTGTACTTTTTGTGCCGGTGCGCTATAGAGCTTCGGGCAGCTATATTGAAAAGCAGCTAAAGCTTTTGGGCGGCGTGACATGGCTTTGTCATATAATCAGTGTCCGAATCTTTTATGACGGTGAAAAGCAAGAGGATAAAAGCCGGGTTTTAGTTAAAATATTTGGCATTGCCATAATGGATACAGCCAAAAAGAAGACTAAAAAGGCAAAAGAACCGAAAGAAGCTGTTTTGGAGGTGCCGAAAAAGCCGCCGCATGAGCAGGCCGCAGAAGAAAAGGAAAAAACAAAAAGCCGGACGCCGGAGATTGCTCAAAAACCAAAAGCGGAAGTCCAAAAGAATGAAGAAAAAAAGAGTGAAGAAAAAAAGGATGAAGCTGCAAGAGTTGAGCATACTAAAAGTAAGAAAAGTTTATTGGCAAAGCTTACAGCTTTTCGCCAAAAGATGAGCGATGCGTTTAAAAGACTCTGCGACCGTTTAGAAACAATCAATCAGAAAAAGGATAAGCTGATGGACATTTTGTTTTCCGAGGAAAATAAAAAGACTTTTATTTTATTAAAACGAAGCATTTTCAAATTAATTCGGCATATTCTTCCTCGGCGTATTGAGGGCTGGATTCATTGCGGCACGGATAATCCTGAAAAGACGGGACGGATGCTTGGCTGGCTTGCTGTTTTTTATCCACTCTATGCCGAGCGGCTAAAAATAGCGCCGGATTTTGAAAAAGAAATTTTTGAAACAAAGTTTTTGGCTGCAGGAAGGATTCAGGCATTTACATTCGTGTCAACAGGCATTAAAATAATGTTAAATAAAGATTTGAGAAGAATTATATCAGAGTTTAAGCATCTGTAAAGGAGGTATATTATGGCAGAAAACAGATTGAGTACAACAGTAGCGTCTATGTTTGAGGGCATGGATAAGTTTATGTCATCAAAGACAGTTGTTGGTGATGTTGTTCATATTAAGGATAAGATTATTGTGCCTTTGATTGATGTTTCCTTCGGTGTCGGTGCCGGTGCATGGGACAAGGCTGAAAAGGGCAGTGCGGCAGGCGGTCTTGGCGGAAAGATGAGCCCGGCGGCCGTTTTGGTGATTTCCGATGATGGCATTAAGATGGTTCCTGTAAGCCGCTCTCAGGATGTGGTGTCAAAGCTTATTGATATGGTTCCGGACGTTGTTGCCAAATTCAAGGGCGGCAGCAAGGAGGATGATACTCAGGAGGTCGTGGACAGCATTGTCGATGACATAGAGAAGAAAAGCTAAGACAGGCAAAGTTTTTAAAAGCACCGCATAAACTATACAAAGAGAAGCAGCGGAGGATAGCGCCTTGAAAAAAGTGTGCGGTTATACGCTTTTCTGGTTTGCGGCCGGAATGACGGTCATGCTGTTTATGCGGGCAAGCCTTTTGAGCATATGTATTATTATATTTTGTGCAATACTGGGCTATAATTTGTTTAATACGGAATAAACGACAGATAAAAGGAGATTTGGCAATGAATATTAAAGAATTTAACATCACGGAGAAGCCTTTTAAGACAACACTGATGTTTGAATTATATGAGGGTTCGGATTATGATAAGAAGGCTCATCGTATTCTGAAGAAAGACAAACATCTTTTTGCTGACAGTAAGTTCGATAATGAAGTTTTTTATTATGATATTACAAATAAGATGTCATTTAGAAAGTATATGGCTGCAGGCCTGAATCAAAAAAAGCTTTTTTATCTTATAGAGCGTCTTATTGATGTTGAGCTGTGCTTTAGAGCGTCGGGTGTTGATTCGCGTTATATGATGTACGATGCGGATTTAATTCTTGTGGATAAGGATACAGAGGAAATCACATTTATTTATGTGCCGGCAACAGACCACGGCCTTATTTCAAGACCGCTGAAGCCGTTTATTAAGGAAGTACTTGCAAATGCCGTCTATGACGAGATGGAAAATCTTGATTATGTCGGACGGCTGATTACATACGTCAATAAGCATAAGGTGCTGGAGGTGGATGAACTGCCGGCAGTGCTTGAAGATATCAGAAACAGTCAGAAGAATTTGAGCAGGATTACAGAAAAAGGCGCTGTAGAGCTTGCGAAGGCTGCCGCTGTTATTGATGCTGTATCTGAAAATGTTGAGCCTGATAATGTGCCTGAGGCAGTTATGCCAACGCCTGTTGAGCCTGAGGCGGTTATGCCGGAAACGGACGCTGTATCAATCAATGTGAATGATGTTTCGATTAGCGGGCTTGAAGGCTTTGAGGAACCGTCGGTTGAAAATGTCGATGAAAATATTTCTTTACTGATTGAGGAACCGGTCGTTGAGGAAACACCGGCGATGCGGGCTGTGGAGGAAGCTGCGGCTGCGAGCGTTAAAGCCGATGAAATACCGGAATTTGAGCCTGTGCTTGATAAAAAGCCGGAGGAGGAAGCTGTGACGCAGCCGGAGGATGTAAAGCCGGAGAAAGAAAAAACATCGGAAGTGCTTCTAGTGGAGGAAGTACCTGCAGAGGAAGTAAAAGCGCCGGTGCATATGGCGGCAAGAGATGTTCCTGTTCAGGAAGTGCCTGTTATGACAAAGAAATACCCGTATCTTGTGCGCTCTAAAAATCAGGAAATCATCACGATTGATAAGGATGAATTTAAGCTTGGAAAGATTGCGGGGGCTGACTATCTGCTCAGCGATAATCCGGCAGTCAGCCGTATGCATGCAATTATTCATAATGTGGATAATACATATTATATTTGTGATAATTATTCGACAAATGCAACTTATTTAAACGGCGAGCGTCTTGAGCCGGGCAAAAATTATTTGTTGATGAACGGCGTGAAGGTTCGGCTTGCTAATGATGAATTTACATATATTTGTGAAGAATAGCAGATAATGTATTGGAGAAAGAATGACAATGGAGAATCATCAAAATTATAACAAGAACAGGCGTGGGAGAAAAAAACAAAATATAATAACAGCAATCGGGCTGATTTTGGTTACAGTTGTTTTGGTTGTGACCGGCTGTATTTTTAAATTTGTAATTAAAGGCGATGGTTTTGGCGGAAGCGGCGGCGCAGGCAGCGGGGTCGC
This sequence comes from uncultured Lachnospiraceae bacterium, assembly GCA_902489925.1. Lineage (GTDB taxonomy): Bacteria > Bacillota > Clostridia > Lachnospirales > Lachnospiraceae > Scybalocola_A. The sequence goes on from CABUBX010000054.1 coordinate 5,369, forward strand.
TGAGAGTGTTCCTGAGACTGTCTCCGAAGAAGAAAAGCGGCGTCAGATTATTGAGGCTGCGGACAGATTGGCTGCAGGCTATGATTATGAGGCAGCGGAAGCAAAGATTAAGGAAATCAGCAATTATACGGCAGATGTTGAGCTGACTAAAAAGTTGAGTGAATATACGTCGGCAAAGGCAAAAGCTGTCCGGTGGGAGGATATGTCAAAGGTAACGCATATATTCTTTCATTCGCTCATTTATGATACAGACAAAGCATTTAAAAGTGACAGCTCAAGTGGTTATAACCTGGTTATGACCACGGTGGATGAGTTTAATAAAATTCTTCAGTCCATGTACGATAAGGGCTTTGTGCTTGTAAGTATTCATGACCTGGTTAAAGAAGTTAAAGATGCCAATGGCAATGTGACTTATGAGGCCGGAGATATTATGCTGCCTCCTGGAAAAATTCCGTTTGTGCTTTCACAGGATGATGTCTGTTATTATGAATATATGGAAGATACAGGTTTTGCAACAAAGCTTGTGCTTGACGAAAACGGAAAGCCGACATGCGAGTATAAAAATGATGACGGAACACTTTCCTACGGTTCTTATGATATGGTTCCGCTTGTAGATGATTTTATTGAAGCACACCCTGATTTTTCTTACAGGGGTGCCAAGGGACTGCTTGCCCTGACAGGATATAACGGTGTTTTGGGTTATCGAACGGACGGCGAGGTTTATAAGGACAGTCCGACACTTCAGGCGGATATTGAGGAAGCTAAAAAGGTTGCCGAGGGTCTCAAGGCAGATGGCTGGGAGTTTGCAAGCCATAGCTGGGGACATATCCATATGATGCAGACAAGCTTTGATAAGGTTAAAGAGGATACAGACCGCTGGGAAAAATATGTTCAACCGATTGTAGGCGATACGGATGTTATCATTTATCCTTTCGGCGAGGATGTCGGCGACTGGCAGCCATATACTTCAGATAATCAAAAGTATATGTATCTTAGAGATGCCGGCTTTAGATTTTTCTGTAATGTTGACGGAAGTCAGTACTGGGTACAGTTAAACGGCGACCATGTCCGCCAGGGACGCAGAAATGTTGACGGTCAGCGCATGTGGCAGCAGATGCAGACAGGAAAAGACTGGCTGGGAGATTTGTTCGATGTTAATGCGGTGTTTGATAAGGCAAGACCGACACCGGTCTATGATGTGACCGGCTAAACAGTCAATGAGTAAACAAAGGGGAGTGTAAAATTAAGAATTGATTTTACACTCCCCTTTGTTTTTTGTTTGTCAAATAAAAAAAGCCGTCTCGGACAAGACAGCTCTTTTGTCATCAAAAAGATTAAGCTCTTTCAACTAAACCGGATTTTAAGCAAGAAGTGCAGACATACATCTTCTTAACAGCACCATTCACGTTTACTTTAACTTTTTTGATGTTAGATTTCCACATTTTATTGTTTCTTCTATGTGAGTGAGACACTTTAATACCGAAGTGAGCTCCTTTATCACAAACTGCGCATTTAGCCATTTCAAGCACCTCCTTGAATCTACTACTTAAACCGTTAAGGCTTACAACTTCTTCATTTTAACAGATAGTCGATTAAAAAGCAAGTATTGTTTTTGAATTATATAAAAAAAATAGAAAAATGTAAAATAATCATTTTCTTTTTCGGAGAAAGCGGTTATAATACACTATAGAATGAGCCGTATCATGCTTAAATATAAGCTGGAACGGGGGATTTTTGAAGTATTTATGAGAGATGGAGGTAAGAGTAAGTGAAAGGTCAGTTTACGACAGATACCGGAAGTATTACAATAGACACAGATGTGATTGCAAAATATGCGGGTCTTGCGGCCGTGGATTGCTTTGGTATTGTAGGCATGGCTGTTGTCAGCATGAAGGACGGCTGGGCAAAGCTGCTTAAAAGAGAGAATCTTGCCAAAGGCATTGATGTTTTTGTGGAAGATGATGAATTATTTTTTGATTTTCATGTCATTGTTTCTTATGGTGTAAGCATCGCGACAGTGGCAGATAATCTTATGTCCACAGTGAAGTATAAAGTAGAGAAGTTTACCGGCATGAAGGTCGGTGCGGTCAACGTCTTTGTTGAAGGCGTCCGCGTCATTGATTAGTATACATTTAAGGAGGAACCGGCGTGGCTATGAATACAATAGATGCGGTAATGCTGCAGAAGATGTTTTTAGCAGGTGCAGGAAGAATAGAAGCAAAAAAAGAATGGATTAATGAACTGAATGTTTTTCCGGTGCCTGACGGAGATACAGGTACAAATATGTCGCTCACAATTATGGCGGCAGCAAAGGAAGTCGGACAGATTACAGAGCCGACGATGGAAAATCTTGCGAAAGCAATTTCCATGGGTGCTTTAAGAGGCGCCAGAGGTAACTCGGGTGTTATTTTATCCCAGTTATTCCGTGGATTTACAAAAGAAATTAAAGAGACAGAGGTTATTGATTTACCGACACTTGCAGCAGCGATGCACAAGGCAACGGAGACTGCTTATAAGGCGGTTATGAAGCCTAAGGAGGGAACGATTCTGACAGTTGCTAAGGGCATGGCAGATAAGATGGCTGAGGTCGTGATGGAGACGGAAAGTCTTGAAGAAGCGATGGACAGAGTGTTAAAGCATGGTGACTATGTGCTCAGTCAGACACCTGAGTTGCTTCCTGTGCTTAAACAGGCAGGTGTTGTGGATTCCGGCGGACAGGGTCTTATGGAAATCTTAAAAGGCGCTGTAGACTGCTTCCTCGGCAAAGAGAGCGTTTCTGTAGAGATTCCTAAGACAGGTGCAGTGTCAGGCGGTTTCGTGCCGGCAGAGGATATTGATACGGCAGATATTAAGTTTGGCTACTGTACAGAGTTTATTGTAATGCTTGAAAAGCCTTTTGATGAAAATACAGAGCATGAGTTTAAGCAGTTTTTGTCCTCAATCGGTGATTCTATTGTCTGCGTATGGCTTGAAGATATTGTAAAAGTACATGTGCATACAAATGACCCGGGTCTTGCAATTCAGAAAGGTCTTTCTTACGGCTCTTTAACAAGTATGAAGATTGACAACATGCGCGAGGAACATCATGAAAAGGTCATTAAGGATGCCCAGAAGGCCGCCGCACAGCAGCTTGAGGGGGAAAAGGCTAAGGCTCAGGAAAAGATGCCTCATAAGGAGGATGGCTTTATTGCCGTTGCAGCCGGTGACGGTTTAAGTGAAATTTTTAAAGGTCTTGGTGTGGATTATATCATCGAAGGCGGCCAGACAATGAATCCGAGCACGGAGGATATGCTCAATGCCATTGACATGGTGAATGCCGACAGAGTTTATATTTTTCCGAATAACAAGAACATTATTCTTGCAGCCGAGCAGGCAAAGCTGCTTGTAGAAGATAAAGAAATCATTGTTGTGCCGACAAAGACAATTCCTCAGGGTATTGCGGCGTTAATCGGTTATGTTCCGGGCGCGAGCGGCGAAGAAAACTTTGAGCGTATGAAGCATGAGATGGCACATATTAAGTCCGGTCAGCTCACTTATGCTGTGCGTGATACTCAGATTGATGATAAGGTTATCAAAGAAGGCAATATTATGGGTATCGGTGACGAAGGCATTATGGCTGTCGGCAAGGATGTGAAGGAGACAGCGCTGAAGCTTCTTGAAACACTTGTGGACGATGAATCAGAGCTGATTAGTATTTATTACGGTCAGGATATTGATGAGGAGGCTGCACAGGCGCTTGCAGAGGCTGCAGAGGAAATTTTTGAAGATTGTGAAATTGAGCTTCAGTATGGCGGTCAGCCAATTTACTATTACATGGTTTCAGTAGAATAAAGTTATCATACAGCATTAAACGGCGTCTATTAAGACGCCGTTTTTTGGAGGTGGAATGATGGATAGAGACAGTCTTGTGAGGGATATTAAAGGTGTTGGGGAAAAGACAGAAAAACTTCTTTTAAAGCTTGGCATTGTAACGGTCGGAGATTTGCTTGAGCATTATCCGAGAAATTATGATGTTTATGAGCCGGCTGTTTCGATTGAGGCTGTTGCCGCAGGGAAAAAACAGGCTGTACAGACAGTGCTTTTTAAAAGGCCGGATATTGTCAGCACGAGGCGAATGCAGCTGGTGACTTTAAAATTAGGGACGGGAAACCGTGCGCTGACTTTAAAATGGTATAACATGGCTTATTTGAGAAACAGCCTTATTGTCGGAGAAAAATATGTTTTCAGAGGGCTTGTGACTGAAAAAAAGGGCAGTCTTGTGATGGAACAGCCGGAGGTTATGAGCTATGAGGACTATGAAAAAAAGCTCGATTTTATGCAGCCGATTTACCCGCTGACTGAGGGCGTTACAAACCATATGATGATTAAACTTATTCATCAGGTGCTTGAAAAGCTTGATTTATCTAAGGAGTTTTTAGATGAAGCGATACGGCGCAGGTATCACCTGGCAGAATATAATTTTGCCATAAGCCAAATCCATTTTCCGGAAAATAAGGAATGTATGCTTAGGGCGCGCCGTCGTCTTGTTTTTGATGAATTTTATTTGTTTGCACTGGCGATTCGGATGCTTAAAGAAAACTATGAATCGGCGAGCAATCCTTATCGGATTGAGGCGGAAGGTGTATGTCAAAGCTTTGTGGAAAAGTTAAAATTTCCGCTTACCGGCGCTCAGAAAAGGGCATGGGGAGAGATTGCGAAGGATATGGCATCAGAGCGAGTCATGAATCGTCTTGTGCAGGGTGATGTCGGTTCGGGAAAGACAGTCATTGCCCAGCTTGCACTTTTGGCAGCGGCAGACTGCGGTTTTCAAGGATGTCTTATGGCGCCGACGGAGGTACTGGCAAAGCAGCATTATGAAAGCTTTGTGAGAGATTTTGAAAATGTTGTTTTGAGCGACGGACGGTGCTTGCGGACAGTGCTTTTAACAGGCTCGATGACGGCCAAGGAAAAACGGCTTGCGTATGAAAAAATTGCCGCCCATGAAGCCGATATTATTATCGGCACCCATGCGCTTATACAGGAAAAGGTTGTCTATGACCGTTTAGCGCTTGTAATCACAGATGAACAGCATCGCTTCGGAGTGCGTCAGAGAGAGTTTTTATCCGCCAAAGGGGAAACGCCTCATGTGCTTGTTATGAGCGCAACACCGATTCCGAGAACCTTGGCGGTTATTTTGTACGGCGATTTGGACATTTCTGTCATAGATGAGCTTCCGGCAAAAAGACTGCCGATTAAAAACTGTGCCGTCGGTACGGGCTATCGTCCGACTGCGTGGCATTTTATCGAGCAGCAGGTGCGTATAGGGCATCAGGCGTATGTGATTTGCCCGATGGTAGAGGAAAGCGAGCTGCTTGAGGCGGAGAATGTCATTGATTATACCCAAAAGCTTAGAAGCAAACTGCCAAAGGATATTGTGGTCGAGTATCTCCATGGCAAGCAAAAGCCAAAAGAGAAGAACGAAATCATGGAAAGATTTTCAAAAAATGAAATTCAGGTGCTTGTATCGACAACGGTTGTGGAGGTCGGTGTTAATGTACCGAACGCAACAGTGATGCTGATTGAGGATGCCCAGCGCTTCGGACTTGCACAGCTTCACCAGCTTCGCGGGCGCGTCGGGCGCGGTGATGCACAGTCTTATTGTATTTTTATGAATACATCGGATAAACCGGACTCATCGGAAAGACTTGAAGTGCTTGTTAAATCCAATGATGGTTTTTTTATTGCGGGCGAGGATTTGCGGCTTCGCGGTCCCGGCGATTTGTTTGGATTAAAGCAAAGCGGTCTGATGGAATTTAAAATCGGTGATTTGTTTAACGATATGGATTTACTTAAAGCGGCGGCAGACGCCGCAAAGGACACACCGCCAGAGGCCATTTGCAATGCCAACGGTTTTGTGACAGCATTAAGCGTAGCGCTTGACCATTATATGCGCCGCAGCCTTGAAGCGCTTGTTTTGTAAAAAAATGTATTCTTTTGTATACATTGCCAGTGTATTGTCCGTAATTGCAGCCATACTATGAGTGTAGCAAAAAACAAAAGCATAGATGGAGGTTATGATTATGGGTACAAATAATAATTCTTCAAACACACCGGAGGTACCACAGGCAAAGGCAGCGCTTGACCGTTTTAAGTATGAGGTTGCTTCTGAAATCGGTGTACCTTTAAAACAGGGCTACAATGGTGATTTAACTTCTTATCAGAATGGTTCAGTCGGCGGCGAGATGGTCAGAAGAATGATTAAGCGTCAGGAAGAACAGATGGCCGGCAGATAGAAGATACCGGCAGTTTATTCGGAAAATTGAAGATGAAAATCACGCGGGAGGACCGGATTTAATTTCGGTTCTCCTGTTTTGCTGTCGATTTTTTAAAAATTTTATGATTTTTATTGACAAATAAATGTGATATAATAAAATGATACTAGGCTTTGAAAGCTTTTGAATAATCATAGAAAGGTTTTTGAATATATGAGAGTAATTGCAGGCAGTGCAAGACGTCTGCCTTTAAAAACGCCGGACGGCATAGATACACGGCCGACGACAGATAGAATTAAAGAGACACTTTTTAATATACTTCAGGACGATATTTACGGATGTCGTTTTCTTGATTTGTTTTCAGGCAGCGGAGGCATCGGCATCGAGGCTTTAAGCCGTGGTGCGGCAAAAGTATTTTTTGCGGAAAATGACAGAAGGGCGGCAGACTGCATCCGGGAAAATCTGAGAAAGACACGTTTGGAGGCAAAGGGTGTCCTGCTTTTTTGTGAGGCAGCGGGGGCATTAAGACAGCTTGCAGCTTCTGAAGCAGCGATGGACATTATTTTTATG
>CABUBX010000055.1 GCA_902489925.1 uncultured Lachnospiraceae bacterium
ACCTTTGGCGGTTTTCCCGGACGACTTGCGTAATAAGAAGCCACATTCTGTCCAAAGCCGCCGTTTAGCACATTTTCCTCAAGTGTCACCACAAGACGGTGTCTGCCCTCTAATGCCTTTAGCATCTGTGTATCCAAAGGCTTAATAAATCGCGCATTGACAACTGTCGGCTCATAGCCTTGGTTCATCAAAATATCCCGCGCCAGCACCGCTGTCTTTGTCATCGTTCCGACTGCGACAATGGCAATATCCTTTCCCTCAAACAAAAGCTCGCTTTTCCCCGCCTCAATCGGGGCACGAAACGATTTAAGTCCTTCATAGGCTGTCCCCCTTGGATAACGAATTGCCAAGGGACCTTCGAAATGCTCTGAAAACTTTATCGCATCATAAAGCTCATATTTGTTTTTCGGTGCAAACACTGTCATATTCGGTATCGTATTCATGTAAGACAAATCAAGGATTCCCTGATGTGTTTCACCGTCAGCCCCCACAAGTCCTGCCCTGTCAATGCAAAAAACAACAGGCAGACTTTGAATACAGACATCATGAACAATCTGGTCATACGCCCTTTGCATAAACGATGAGTACACCGCCACATACGGCTTCATCCCTGCTGCCGCAAGCCCTGCCGCAAAGGTCACCGCATGCTGTTCGGCAATACCTACATCAAAAAATCTTTCCTGAAAATGTCTGGCAAACTTTGTAAGCCCGGTGCCATCCGGCATTGCCGCCGTAATTGCCGCAATTTTAGGATTGTTTTTTGCCAGTCTCAATATTGCCGTGGAAAATACATCTGTATACGATGCCGCAGCACGGCTTTCGCCCAAAGGATTGCCTGTAGACACATCAAACTGCCCGACACCGTGAAACCGTGCCGGTGCTTTTTCCGCAGGCTCATAGCCCTTGCCCTTTTTTGTGATTACATGAAGCACAATCGGCCGTTTACTCCGCTTTGCCACCATAATCGCACGTACAAGCTGGTCAATATCATGACCGTCAATGGGTCCGATATAGTTAATGCCCATATCCTCGAAAAAGCCGCTCGGCAAAAGGCGATGCTTAATATTATCCTTTGACTGCTTGAGACTTTTTAGCATCCTTTCGCCGATTCCCGGAATCCGTTTAAGCGCTGTCTCCACATCATCTTTAAAGTCCACATAGGACTGCTGTGTGCGCATGTTATTGAGATTTTTTGAAAAGCCGCCGACATTTTCGGAAATCGACATATTATTGTCATTTAAAACAATAATCATGCCCCCGTTAAACTCAGACACATTATTTAACGCTTCATAAGCCATACCGCCGGTCATCGAGCCGTCGCCGATGACTGCCGCCACTGTATAATCCTCGCCTAAAATATCCCTCGCACGCGCGTATCCAAGCGCCGCAGAGATTGATGTCGAGCTGTGCCCCGTATCAAAAGCATCGCACGCACTTTCTCTTTGCTTTGGAAATCCGCTCATTCCCTTATAAGAGCGCAGCCCCGCAAAGGCTTCCTTGCGTCCTGTAAGTATCTTATGGGTATAAGCCTGATGTCCCACATCCCATATAAGCTTATCCTCCGGAAAATTCATACAAAGATGCAGTGCCATCGTCAGCTCAACAACACCGAGATTGGAAGCTAAATGCCCGCCGGTCTCACTGACGGACTTTATAATAAAATCTCTGATTTCCTGTGCCAGCGCATCATAATCGGAGGCGTCAATTTTCTTTATATCATTTGCTTTTTGTATTTTATCTAAAATACCAGACATAGCGTCCCCTCTTTATTATTTTTCTCTATGGATAAGCCAAAGCAAAAGCGCTTCAAGAAATTCACTTTCTCCTTCCTGTGCCCTAAGAAGCTCTAATGCAGCATCTGTCAGCTTTTGTACATAAGCCTTTGCCCCGTCAATCCCGAATAACGTCACATAGGTTGTCTTATCATTTTTCTCATCACTGTGCGTCTGCTTCCCCAAAACCTCCAAAGAACTGGTCACATCAAGAATATCATCCTGAATCTGGAAAGCAATTCCCGTATACTTTGCAATCTTTTCCATGTCATCTACAGATGACTCATCTGCCCCTGCCAAAACAGCACCAATCATCATCGCACATTCAATCAGCGCACTCGTCTTCATCTCGTAAATAAAATCCAGCGTTTCTTTTGACACAGCATGTCCGCTTTCCAAAACATCCACAACCTGTCCTCCGAGCATACCGTATGCCCCCGGTTTTGATGCAAGAATTTTTAAAGCCTTTGCAGCCCGCCTTAATTCATCCTCATTTTTGGCAGTCTCCAAAGCCTTTGCAGCTGTCTCATAGGCAAAATTCAAAAGACCGTCACCGGCAAGAATCGCCATATCCTCACCGTAAACCTTCCATGTTGTCTTTTTTCCGCGTCTGTATTCATCATTATCCATGGCGGGCAGGTCATCATGGACAAGCGAATACGTATGAATCATCTCGATTGCAGCCATAAACGGATTAAGCAGTGCCTCTTTGCAGCCACCGAACATATCCGCAGCTGCCTTCATCATCAATGGCCGCAGACGCTTCCCGCCGGCAAGCACGCTGTAATTCATCGCCTCAAAAACCCGTTTTTGAAGTCCCGCCTCCTCTGGCAGGAGGTTATTAATCACAGCTTCTGTCTCTGCGACCTTTTCATTCATGATTTTCGTAAATTCCATCTGCCTCATCTCCCGCTTTTAACTCTATCATCTGCTTCTCAACCTTATCAATGGCATCGTTGCAGTATTTTACAAGCTTAACACCCTCTGTATAAAGCTTAAAAGATGCCTCAAGGCTCATATCCTCACTCTCAAGCTTTGAAATTGCCGTTTCCAGCTGTTCAAATGCCGTTTCCAATGTCTTCTTTCCCGCCATAGTCTATCCTTTCTTTTCGGATTTTTTCTCTTTGACGACTGCACAAAGACTTCCGTCTGCCATCGTCACTGTAATCTCACTGTTCAACTCCACATCCGACACACTTTTAATAATCTGATGCTTCGCACCGGTCACAAAGGCATAGCCGCCCTTTAGCCGCGCCAGCGGTGATACTCCGTCAAGACGGGCCGAATCCATCGCCAAGCGATGCTTTGCCTCTGTAAGAAGCGTCTCCATCCTTACAGACAGCCGTTCCTCAAGCATCAGCGCCCGCTGTCTTTTTTCCATAATGCGGCGCTTAGGACTTAAATGTTCAAGACTTTTCTTTAGACGTTCACACCGCAGTCTTTGCTCTGAAACCCTGCGAAGCATCGCCGTGTTAAGCCGCACCGAAATCTCATCCAGCCGCGCCAGCATACCGAGCATATCCGCGCAGGCCAGCTCTGCCGCCGCCGATGGTGTCGGCGCTCTTAAATCGGCTGCGTAATCGGCAATTGTATAATCTGTCTCATGGCCTACAGCAGAAATCACCGGTGTATGGCAGGCGTAAATCGCCCGCGCGACAATTTCTTCATTAAAAGCCCATAAATCCTCAATAGAACCGCCGCCCCGTCCGGCGATAATCACATCGACACCATAGTCATCCAGTATTTTGATTGCACGCACGATGGACTTGGCCGCCCCGTCACCCTGAACCTTCGCCGGACACAAAACAAGCTGTATAAAAGGATTTCTTCTTGTTGTCACATGAATCATATCCTGCAGCGCCGCCCCTGTCTTTGCGGTCACAATACCGATGGATTTTGCAAATGCCGGGATAGGCTTTTTGTGAGCCGCATCAAAAATCCCTTCCGCTTCAAGCTTCTTTTTAAGCAAATCGAACTGCTGATATAAAAAGCCAACGCCGTCTGCTGCAATCTCATTTGCATAAAGCTGGTATTTTCCGTCGCGCTCATAGACACGGATGCTTCCCAGCACAATAACCTGCTGCCCTTCGGTAAGCCTAAATGTAAGTCCCCTTCTTGCACTTGCAAACATCACACAGGCAATCGCACTGCCTTTATCCTTTAATGTAAAATAAATATGTCCCGATGTATGATATTTACAGTTGGATATCTCTCCCTTTACATAAATACGGTTCAGCGCATAATCGCTCTCAAACATCTGCCGAATGTACTGATTTACCGCCGAAACCGAATATATCTCCTTCATAGTCCACCAAAATCCTTACTAAGCGAGCTTTGCAAGCACACCGTTAACAAAGCGTGCCGAATCATCACTGCCGTAACGCTTTGCAAGCTCAACAGCCTCATTGATTGCCACACCGGTCGGCACTTCATCATCCTCAATCATCTCATAAAGCGCAATACGGATTAAAATTAAATCCGTCTTTGACATACGGTCTGTTTTCCAGCCTGTCGCCACTGCATTAATCTTCTCGTCAAGCCAGTCTCTCTTTTCAAAAATCTGCGCGCACTTATCATGAATATAAGCCACTTCCTTTTCTGTCGGTTCGGCAAGCGCACCTGTATAAAGAGCTGCCTGCTCATCAAATTCCGCCGCCTCGTGAAACTCCATGCTGAATAATAATCGTAATACATGCTCTCTTAATTCTCTAATTCTCATGCTTTTTCTCCTCTGTATCATACGGACTCACTGTGCCATATATGCAAAAAGGCTGTCTAACAATGAGAAAGACAGCCGTTTGCACATAAGCAGTTACTATTTATCATTGTCAAGGTCCACATCTGTTATTCGAATATTTATCTCAGATACTGTAAGTCCGGTCATCGTCTCAATGGCACTTTTTACCTTTTCCTGAACAGCCTTTGAAACTTCAGGAATACTGTAGCCGTAAGCAATATTAATTGTCAAGTCCACACACACATCCTCCGGTGTCACGACAACTTTAACGCCTTTAGAAAGGTTCTTCATACCAAGCTTTCCTACAAGCTCGTTTGTAATATTGCCTGCCATTGATGAAACACCCTTAACTTCGGTAGCTGAAAGACCGGCAATGATGGCAACAACTTCATCGGCAATCTTTACCGAGCCAAGTGTATGTCCGCCTTCTGCCGCATAGCTGCCTGTATTTTCCTGTTCCTTTGCCATATACATAACCTCCATATTTCTTCTGATACTGTCAATCATTATGCTTATTATATCAAATCTATATCCTTTTGAAAAGAAATTATTCAAAAATAATAAAGATTATTCATTTAAAGTCGTAATTACAATTTTTTCGGCGCCGACACCGGTCTTGCGCTTAACAATATCTTCAATCTGTGTCCTCTGCGTATCATCCAGCGATTCAAGACAGATGACAACATCCACACTCTCCTCCGTAATCGATACAACCGAATTTTTAAAGCCCTTTGCCTCCAACAGTGTTTCTGCCGCCTGTTCTTTTTCTGCCGTGTCATTTAATTCCATAAGACTTTGGGCTGCCTCCTGCTTTAGCGCCTCATCACCCGCACTGTCATTAATAATGTCCATCAGCATCTCCTTATTTTGTGAACGCACCTGCTCTCTGTTAAGCTTTGCTGCCGCCGAAAAGCCTTTTGCAGCCTGAGAGCTTGTAAGTACAGCCTCGCCAATGCTTCCCACATCATCAATATTTTCAGTTTCTGCCTGTGTAACGTCTGTACTGTCGGTACCGGCCGCACCGTCTGTACTATCTGCACCCTCTATACTGTCTGCGGCCTCCGGGCTGCTGCCGCCCTCCTTTGTCTCGGCCTGCAGACTCTCCCCGGCTTCATTAACGGCAGCCATATCCTCCTCCGGGGCAACATCGACATCCACAAGCATATCCCCTGCCCCGGCCTGCGCCTGATTCGAGGACAGTTCTGCCTGACTGCCCGAAATCGGCGCTGACTCATCCGCCGTAAAGTTTAAATAGCCGGCAACAACAATCATTATAACCAGCGACGTAATAATCACTTGATTTTTCTTAATGATTCTTTTCAAACCGTTTTCCCTCCTGTTTCAAATTCATTTTACTACTTTCATCCTATGTGACCGCACAAAAAACTATGCCTTTAAACATCGGCGCTATTTCATTTTTACAACTTTTATTTTATGTACAGGCACATCAAAAAGCGCCTGTACCGTATGAATAATCTCCGTCTCAATTTCAGACTCTCCCGCACCTTTTGCAGCCACCGCCACCCCTGCAAGCTCAGGAACAAGAGATTTCACAACATAAGGCGAGGTTTGGCTGCCCGACTGATTCATGACCGATACTTCGCCCGAGGTACTGTTTTTTGTTGTCCGCCGTCCGCCGCTTCCGTCCGCCTCCTCAGATACAGACATATCCGTTGTCACGTCCTTTTCTATAACAAGCTCTCGCGATGCCCGTGCCGTAATCATGACCTCCACCTCCCCCACGCCGTCAATTTCAGACAGCACCTGTTTAAGACGCTTCTCCTGACGTTCTACATAAACTTCAAGGCTTTCTGAATCTGTCCCGCTGCCAATACCTATTTTATGACTGTCTTGCGTATCCTGACCTTCCGAAAGCGCATAACCCTCTTTTTGGGAATTTCCCGACACCGGCCATAAAATAACAAGCAGCAGCATTCCCGTACCGGCGGCAATTAAAAACTTCTGTTTTTTTGTCAGCTCAATTTTTGTTTTCAACAGTCTCACCTTCCCCATATAAATCCGGCCTGCGCATCCCTATTGTAACAGATGAAATATCGATACACAGATAATTTGCCAGCCGCTGCCTTATTTCAAAAATATCCTCCGCATATTCCGCAGGCACAAAATTTTCTCCTGTCGGCTGTCCGTCCGCCTGAATTTTATCAACAGCGATTTTCTCCACCAAAGCCTTGTCTGTTTTTAATGCCGCTTTATCCGCAGCCGTCCCCAAAACCTCTGTCACCCGACAAAAATGCTCACTTTGTCTGTCCGTATCGATTTCTATACTCACGTCTTCAAGATAAACCTGTTGATTTTCAAACATTGCTTTAGCCTCGTTTTCCAGCTGCACCTTATAGTTTTCTGTCACCATGTCGATTCTCGCCTGCTCTGCCTCCAAAAGCACATCCTTGTAGGAGGACGTCTCCAGCTGCACTTTAAGCGCCTCGAAATCCAAAAAATAAGAAAGCTGTAAATCTGCGCCAAAAAGCTTCAGCACCGGCGTCATAACAACAACAATAAGAATAAGACCTGCGCATACGCGCATATATTTTTTATAATCCGAATCGGGAAGCAGCTGATAGATGAGAGAAATTACAAGAAGACATATCACGATATTTCTGACCCATTCATAAAATACTGACATAATTTCTCCTTATTTATGCAGATAAAATCATATTCGAAGATGCCGTGACCATAGCAAGCGACAGTATAAACAGCAAAATAATCGTTCCTGCTGCCTTTAACAGCAAAAACACGCCTTCCCCCGTCACATGAAGGCAGGCTGTCAGCCGCACATCAGATACAGGCTGAATCACAGCCTCCACAAACCTGCACATAAGCCCTATCATCAAAAGCTTCACAAGCGGCATTGCACAGACAATAAATATAACAATCACACCTGCTGTTCCGACTGCATTTTTAAGAAGCACCCCCGAACCGATTGCCGCCTTTGCCGCCATCCCAAGGGTATTGCCCAATGCCGGAATACTTGCGGCAGCCTTTGTAATGACGCCGTTTTTTATGGAATCAAAGGCCGGAAGCACCATTGTCTGAATCATATTGATACCAATCGTCACTGCAAGGATTGTTTTTAGTACCCAGCCGATTGAAGCCCCCATAAGCTCGGCAGTTTTTGACAGATAATCTTCTTTTGTCATACTGTTGACAATCGCCAACACTACATAAACGTTTATAAACTTCATCACAAAACCTGCCATCAGCCAGTCTGCGGCAACAACGGCAATCATCATGATTTCATAAAATGCCCCGCTTGTCACAAGTCCCGATGAAAAAGTCAGTGCCAGACAAAAGGCCGGGATAATCGCCTTCATTAGTTGTATAAGCTGACTGACAACACGTTCCGCAATAGTCACTGCCGATAAAAAGGACGCTGCCAAAAGTGAAAACACAACCATGTAGGTCAAATAAAAACCTGTCTCTGCCACAAATTTTCTTGCAAAGGCAGCCGAAAAATTCGTAAATATTGCCCCTAAAACGGCAACACCGATAATCTGTGCCATCACGGCTTTGTTAAATTTCAATTCCCCTGCAATTTTCTCAAATATATAAGCCGCAGAATTTTTTAAAGCACCCGTAAAATCCCCGGCAAGAAGACCTTCCGCAATTTTTTCAAAGCTTACGTCGTTGCTGTTTGTCATATCATCAATCACAGCTTCGATTTTCTCATAATCACCCGCTTTTAAATCTTTCACCGTGTCTGTCTGTTCCGCGGCAAGCACGCATATGCCCATGCCCATAAATACAGACATGGCAAAAAGCATCAGCATGCCAATATGCAGCCGCCTCATTTCAAAAAGCTGTTAATCGTATCTAACAGCGCCATGACCACCGGCATACTCATCACAAGAATTGAAAGCCGTCCCGCCATTTCGATTTGTGCCGCCACAGAACTATAGCCGCTGTCACGGCAGAGGCTGGAGGAAAATTCGCAAATATATGAAATACCGGCAACTTTTATTAAAAGCCTTATATATTTCGAATCGACACTCATCAGTGCTGCGGCCTTTTCAATACCTTCAGCAACAACGGACACCTTTGATAAGGCAAGTCCAAAAATAGCAAGTCCCGCCGCCAAGCCAATATAAATCCCATATTCTTCCTTAATCTGCTTAAACTGCAATGCTAAGAGCACTGCTGAAATTCCTAAGGCTGCTGCCTTGACTATCTCCAAATCACCGCCGCCTTTCTACAAAGCAAAAAGCTGCCTTATCGTTTCAAACAGCTCATAAATATACGGGACAATCCAAAGCAGCACGAGCACAAGACCGGCTAAGCTGATTAGAAATGCATGCTCGTCCCTGCCCGAATGTTTAAGCACCTGACAAAGCACTGAGACCAATATGCCAACGGCAGCAATTTTAAAAATCAAGCTGACTGTCAGAGCCATCCCTCCCTTGCCTTCTTCACAATTTATACGAGCAGTATCACTGCCATCAGCCCTGAAAAAATCCCCATGCACCGGTAAAGCCTTTTCTTGACCGGAACATTTTTTTCAAGCTGCCCAATCGCCGTGCGAAAATTTTCCAAACACAGCTCAACCGCACCAAGCTGCGAACGCCTGTCCCCATACCCCAGATTATTGCCTACCTCCTTGAGAAGTCTTATATCCTCCGTCTTTAGGGGGCTGTCCCCAAAATGCGCCTGCACCTGTAAATCCCACACCTGCGCCAAAGTTTCGCCGCTTTGAAGGCAGAGCTGCGCTGCCACCGCTTCCAAAAAAGCCTTAAACGTCCCTGTTGTCCTTTCGGCAATCCGTGAGACAGCCTCCGGCACAGGAAGCGCCGTATACTGTATTTCACTGCGCAAAAGTGCTGTCAGCCGATACAACTCCTTTAATATTTTAAGCCTTTCGCCCAAACGGCGGCTTTCATAAAAGCCAAAGCCGGTCATGCCGGCAATGACAAGCACCGAAGCCGCCAGCTTAATGAAAACATAAATTTGTTCCAAACTCATTATAAATTGCCTCGATATTTCCTATTCTGCCATGATTATTCAGCACAATATAACGTTCAAATACCTTCTCCCTCACAAGGCGGGACAGCACAGGCTTTGACATCAAATCACTCACCGAATTTCCATGGACTGTCGCCAAAAGCTTGCAGCCGCAATTAATAACATAAGCAATCGCCCGCATATCCTCCTGGCTTCCGATTTCATCCACTGCAATCACCTGTGGGGACATAGAGCGAAGCATCATAATCATCCCGTGCGCCTTTGGGCATCCGTCTAGCACATCTGTCCGTATGCCAAGTTCATTTTGCGGGATTCCCAAATAACAGGCCGCAATCTCCGAGCGCTCATCAACGACACCTACACTTTGACCGCTTTCAGATACCTGCCTTATAATATCTCTGAGCATTGTTGTTTTTCCGCAGCACGGCGGTGAAATAATCAGCGTATGACAAAGCCTGCCCTCATTTATAATATACGGAAGCACTTGATTTGCGCAGCCCTTCACCTGATGGGACAGTCGTATATTCATAAAAGAAATATACTGAATTGTTTTCACCCTTTCATTTTCTAAAACTGTTTTTCCGGCAATACCGACTCTGTGACCGCCTTTAATCGTAATATAGCCCTGTCTTATTTCATCCTCATAGGCATATAATGAATAATTGCTCACAAGCGCCATTGTCTCCTTGATATCCTCCGGCGTAACGATTACAGCCTGATTCTCAGCCCCTTTTTTCAGTAGCCTGCCGTAACTGTCAATGCCATATTCCGTATTTTTGTAAATAACCATCAGCGGTCGGTTGACACGGAGACGAATTTCCTGCAATTCCCCGTAATCTATGTCCGCCTGTATAAATATGTGTCTGAGCTTGGGCGCAAAAATTTTAATAAATTCTTCTTTTTTTTCCATATCCTCACCTGCCTTACAAAACATCTGCCTTATATACTATATGCATGAAATCTAAAGGTAGAACGAAGTTTGCCTTTCTTCAAAGCCCAAAGTCCGCGCAACATAAAAAGGTCCCCGGAAAAAACCTGAGAACCTTTTGTATATCTGTATATATTTTAATATTCCGGCGGAATAATGAGCGCACAGACAATATAAGCCAATACGCCTGAACCGCCAAGCAGTGCAAACAGAGCAAACGCCACTCTGATGACTGTCGAATCAATTCCGAAAAATTCTCCGATGCCGCCGCATACACCGCACAGCTTGCGGTCATAGGCAGACTTTCTAAGTTTTTTCATACAAATCTCCTATCCTTCAAAGTAAATGTTAATATTTCCCACATCGACCTCGGCCTTAATCTGACGTGAGGCCTCATTGTCAATCGTCCGCTTCTGTGAAATTCCGCTCACTGTCTCATCATCCACGGAAACTGAGCCGGCTTCCGATGAAATAAAATAGTTGTAAGTATTTGAAGCGTCTTCTGCTCTGTATTCGATACTGCCTGCATCCGCCTCCAGCACAATATCACCTGTGACACGGCTGTTTTCCACCCAAATTCCTCCGATTTCAGCAGATGCAACAGCACTTCCGGCCTCCAAATTAAAAACAGAAATATCACCCGTATCTATCTCAAGACTAACCTGACCGTCGGCTCTTAAAGTCTCCGCCGAAAAGCTTCCCGAATTGCCGTCGATGTCAATTGTTTTAAAACGATGATTTTCCGGCACCATAATTTCAATATTATCCGAATAAATATGACTGAGTGTCAACACACCGTTTTTAAGCTCGCAAGTACCGTCACCGCCGTTTAGTCTGACATAAATATTTTCATCCTCCGATGGCAATACATTGACGCTTCCAATATCTATATCAATATCAAGACTATCTACATTACTTGCCGCAAACTGATACGGCAGCTCGCCCTGCTCAATATCACCTGACATACCTGCTTTTTCAACCGCTGCATCATCCGAATATGTAACTGTCACATCATCCGAATACTCAACCTCATGCGCACCGTGGGTTATAAACGGATTCATGAAGTAACTGCCATGCCATATCACAGCCTCCGAAAAAGCCTGATGCCCGCCTAAAACAAAACCAATCACACAGAGAACAATACCGAAGCTGCCGAATACACCGGCAATCAAAAGACAAAACTTTGTCACCTTTTTCATGCATGTTCCCCCCTTCTGTTAAAGATTCTATGCCATAACCACACAAATCCCTGCCATATTGCCGGACATACTCTCGTAATCACCCAAATATCCAAAATAATCAGCAGGGCGCCGACAGCCATAGATATAAGCCCCACACCGCATGTCACCATACCTGAAACCGGTGAGGAAAAGCAGCGTGCCGCACCGCCGATAAAGCCGGCAAGACCACCGATGGCAAACGCTACCGTACTGCCAAGCAGCGCGCCGACAATACCGATAATACCGCCGAAAAGTCCTAAAATAATACCGACGGCCGCACCGCCGACACCTAAAAGTATTGGTGATGCACAAATTACCAAAATTACAATCAAGGCAATCTGCCCGCCTGAAAACCGTCTTCGCTTTTCTGAAAAGTCATTGAACTTCTCTGAAAATTCATCAAAACATCGTCCGGCCTCACCCTTCATCTGCTCAAACTTTGCCTTCTTACTGCGATAGCGCCCCGGCACATCAAAATTTTGTTCACCATATCCGCTAAAGCCTCGCTCGGAAAATTCACCTCTGGCACTGTCCTC
>CABUBX010000056.1 GCA_902489925.1 uncultured Lachnospiraceae bacterium
CAAGCCCCCTATTTTGTGAATTTTACACCTAATTCGTGAAGCATGATTTGTAAGCATAATGTCTTCTGTCTTATATGTATAGAGGCCATCTGTCTTTTGTAATTTAGCGGCAGAGGCTGTCACAATTTTGCAGTGACGATAGCTTGCGCTTTCGTAGGGAGAGCTGCGCTAGTGACGGCACAGAGCCAGTGTCTGAGCGAAGCGAGTTTTGGCGAATGCCGTCCATAAGCGCGCGGCTCGAGCAGAAAGGCGCTGCGTGTCACAAAAAAATTAGTGACAGCCTCTGCCACGCAAATGCAAACACACCCAAATTTTAAAAGCCGCCTCCATTTCTGAAGACGGCTTTTCGCATCTCTATCTTTTTTCACCCATATAGAAAAGAGCGACTGTTCCCGGGCCTGAATGGGCACCGATTGTCGGACTTACCATATTAATCACAAACTTTTCAATACCGAATTTTTCTTTAACCTTATCCGCAACATACTGCGCGTCAGCTATACAGTCACCGTGACTGATAAAAATCACGTCATTGCTGTCTGCGTACTTGCCAATTGTCTTTGCCATATTATCAACAAGTGCATTGAGTGCTTTTTTACGTCCGCGGACATTATTTAATGAAATCAGTCTCCCCTCATCATCCACATGAAGAACCGGCTTAACATTAATTAATGTACCAACGATTGCTGTCGCTTTCGATACACGGCCGCCTCTATGAAGATGAAACAGGTCATCTACAGTAAACTGATGACATACATTAAGCTTATGATTTTCAGCCCACTCATATGTTTCTTCAAGAGACTTTCCGGCTTTTTTCATCTCTACAAGCTTATGCACCAAAAGTCCCTGCCCCAATGAAGCGCTCAGGGAATCCACAACCTTCACTGTCGCCTCCGGATTCTCCTCACAAATTTCTCTTGCAGCCATTGCCGCGCCGTTATAACTGCTGCTTAATGCCGAAGAAAAGGCAATATGAAGCACATCATAACCTTCGTCTGTCAACGACTTAAAAAGCTTTCCTGCAACCTCCGGGTTCACTGCCATCGTTGTCGGCATCTTACCTTCACGCATCTTTGCATAAAATTCTTCCGGTGTCAGCGTATCATCGCCGCCGTAAACCTTGTCATCAATACTGTAATACAACGGAATAACTTTGATATCATTTTCTTTTGTATAGACTTCCGGTAAATCTGCGTTACCGTCTGTAGTAATTATAAACTGTCTCATTCCAATAACCCTCCTGTGGTATCATTCGCACTATGTGCCCATTATACCACTACGTCATCCATATGACAAGGTTATTAAAACTACTTTATTGTATTCTTATACCTTAAAACGGTAACCCACACCCCATATTGTCTCGATATATCTCGGTTTTGATGTATCAAATTCAATTTTTTCACGAATTTTTTTAATATGCACCGTTACCGTTGCAATATCACCGATAGATTCCATATCCCATATATTATTGAAAAGTTCTTCTTTTGAAAATACATGATTCGGATTTTCGGCAAGAAAAGTTAATAAATCAAATTCCTTTGTCGTAAACGTCTTTTCTTCACCATTGACGTAGACGCGGCGGGCAGTCTTATCAATTTTGATGCCGCGAATCTCAATAATTTCATTTTTATGGACGTTGCTGCCCACAAGACGCTCATATCTTGCCATGTGAGCCTTTACCCTTGCCACAAGCTCGCTTGGACTAAACGGTTTCGTAATATAATCATCTGCACCAAGCCCCAGTCCCCGAATCTTGTCAATATCTTCTCTCTTTGCCGAAACCATAAGGATAGGAATATCTTTTTTCTCTCTGATGGCGCGGCAAACTTCAAAACCGTCAAGGTTTGGAAGCATAAGGTCAAGAATAATTAAATCAAAATCCTCCTCCAAAGCTCTTTTAAGTCCGCCGTCTCCGGTTGTTTCCATCGCAACCTCAAAACCGCTCAGTTCCAGATAATCCTTTTCCAGCTCTGCAATACTTACTTCATCCTCAACAATCAAAATTTTACTGCTCATAACTCTTAGTCTCCTCATACTTTCTTATAACGAAGCATATGCTTGTACCAATGCCGACTTTACTTGTTGCCCATATACGTCCGCCATGTTCCTCAATAATTTTCTTGGCAATCGATAAACCAAGACCGCTGCCGCCCTTAGAAGAATTTCTTGAAGCATCTGTTCTGTAACAGCGCTCAAAAATATGAGGCAGCTCTGACGGCGCAATACCCTGCCCGTTATCTTCAATTTCTATCTGTACAAACTCCGGCTCATCATGAAGACGTATATTAATAATTCCCTTCGGCTTATCAATATACTTTGCGGAATTCATCACAATATTAATAATAACACGCTTGAGCTGCTCAGGGTCTGCAATAATCACACAGCCTTTATCCACATAATTGAAGAAACCAAGACCGATATCCTTCGATTCCAAATCCATACTGATTTCCTCAATGCAGTCCTCAAAATAATCATTAAGATTTACTTTTCTAAAAGAATAAGCCATAGAGTTGCTGTCCAGCTTTGAATAAAGAAACAGTTCTTCAATAAGATACTGCATATCTGTCGCCTTTGCATAAACAGTTTTCAAATACTTCTCCTGCTTTTGAGGCGTATCGGCGACACCATCCATAATACCTTCGATATAACCGCGAATGGCCGTAATCGGTGTCTTTAAGTCGTGGGAGATATTGCTGATTAACTCTTTGTTATCCTTCTCATACTGCATACTAATCTCAATCTGCTCTTTGAGCTTCACACGCATCTCCTCAAAAGCGACACAAAGCTCACCAATCTCATCATTCTTCTGTGCCTGGACGCTAAAATTCAAATTGCCTTCTTTAATATTCTCCGCAGCTTTTTTAAGCCTGCCCACCGGACTTATGATATATCTGTACATCCAAAAGACAAGCAGTGCACCTGCGATAATAAAAATAAAGCTAATCACCATAATCATCTGAAGCATCGTATTCTTAATCCTCGGCACCATCTGGTCTATCTTCGTAATGATAAACATCCGTCCGCTTCTGCCGTCACTAAACTCAAAACGCCTCTGCTGAATGTGAAACGGCACTGTCTCAAGTACAATAAAATTACTGCGCTTGCTGTCCACCTCAAGATAAGCCTTGTCCAAAAGCTGCTGCGATTCCTTGTCACCGCCCGAAAAAAGCACCGTATCCTCTTTCTTTAAAACAAGAAACGAACTGCACTTTTTAAGACCTTCATTCAATTCATTAAGATAATCCAAATCTGACAGTTTGTCGGGATTTGTATCAATGACACCGTCAACCTCGGATGTAATCTCAGTTGCCGTATGCTTTAAAAGCACAAAAGGGTTATAATAGGCTTCCAAGCCGGTAGACTGTTCAATGCCATATTGCCCCTCGATAGAATTCATACCGATTGTGCTGATGACTGCCACCGCAAATCCCATTAAAATAATCGGTATAATACATAAAACAACATAAAATATCTTGATTTTCGTTAATAATTTCAAATTAATCACCTGTATTGATTATAGCACACAAATCTATACTGTGGCAGTAAACAATTCGGCTATTTTATAAACTTTTCATAAACAAAACAATACTGCGGCCGCCCCTGCTGATGGCTTAATAAAAATGTAAGAATTTATCAGAAATTTATCCCTATCTTCCTATTGTTTCATGCTATAATAGTCGTAAAGACTATTTTGGGAGGATATTTTCAATGACAAAAAAGAAGAAAATTATCATTATTGTTGCTGCAATCATATCGGCAGTCATTATTGCCGCCCTTATTTTATATTTTGCAGTATTCAAAAAAAGCGGGCCTGACAGCTCTAAAGGCACTGTCTATGTGGAATCCGTCGGTATGCTCACCGGCAGCGGAAATAACACCGGTGTCCTAAACCGCTTCACAGGCGTTGTAGACCCGCAGGAAACATTAGAAATTCAAAAAGACAGCGAAAAAACAATCAAAGACATTCTTGTAAAAGAAGGTGACAATGTCGAAATCGGCACCGCCCTCTTTACATATGACACTGACGAAATTTCTTTAAAGCTTAGTCAGGCACAGTTGGACCTTGAAGGACTTACGAATGAAATTTCCGCACTTTATACGCAAATTGCTCAGACTGAAAAGGAAAAAGCCAATGCCCCTCAGTCAGAGCAGCTTTCTTACACAACACAGATTCAGTCACTGCAAAACGATGTACGCCGCGCGGAATACAACAAAAAAAGCAAACAGGCTGAAATCGAGCAGATTCGCGCATCTTTAAACAACACAACCGTCACAAGCGAAATTGCCGGTGCTGTAAAGTCCATCAATCCTGAGGGAACAGACAACTTCGGCAACAGTACGGCTTTTATGACCATCATTGCGACAGGCAACTACCGCATTAAAGGAAAAGCCAATGAGCAAAATATAAGAACACTTTATGAGGGCGAGCCGGTGCTTATTCACTCACGTCTTGATGAAACTCAGACTTGGACAGGCACAATCTCCAAAATTGACACTGAGCCTGCCTCTGACGAAAACAACGACATGTACTATTCCGGCCCGTCCGGCAGTGAATCGTCAAGCAACTATAACTTCTATGTAGAACTTGACGATGCTGCCGCAGATTTAATTCTCGGTCAGCATGTTTATCTTGAACCGGATGCCGGTCAGGCACAGACAAAAGAAGGCCTGTGGCTGATGGAGGGCTACTTTGTCTTTGACGGCAACACAGCCTATGCATGGGTAAAGGATGAAAAAGAACGGCTTGAAAAACGTGAAGTCACCCTTGGCGAGTATGATTCAGAACTGGCTGAGTACCAGATTGTTTCCGGTCTTACAGCAGAAGACTATATTGCATGGCCGATGGCATCTTTTGAGGAAGGTTTAAACTGTACAACTGACATCAGCAAAGCCAACTATGAAGAAAGCACCGACGGCTCTATCGACAACATGGACGAACCTATGGATAACGGCGACGGTTCTGCAGACAACATGGACGAGCCTATGGATAACGGCGACGGTTCTGCAGACAACATGGACGAGCCTATGGATAACGGCGACGAGCCTGCAGATAACGGTGACGGCGGCAGTACATCGACAGTCATCGGCGGCGTTGACAGCGGCTCTGTCATCGTTACTGAAAGTGCTGCCGGGCACTAGACTTGTGCGGAGGTTTTAACATGATACTTGAATTAAAAAATATATATAAAAATTATGACCAGGGGAAATTAAGTGTTCCCGTCCTAAAGGATGTCTCCCTGAGTGTTGAAAAGGGCGAATATCTTGCGATTATGGGACCGTCCGGCTCAGGTAAGACGACACTGATGAATATTATCGGCTGTCTCGACCGGCCAACCTCCGGCACCTTTTTACTCGACGGTGAGGATGTGCTTCAATATAAGGATAAGGCAATGTCTGATGTCCGCCTAAACAGCATCGGCTTTGTTTTCCAAAGTTTTCATCTTCTTCCGAGACAAAGCGCGCTTGAAAATGTTTCTCTGCCTTTAAGCTATGCCGGCATCAGTAAAAAAGAGCGGAAGGAATTAGCCTTTAAAGCACTTGAGCGTGTCGGACTTGCAGACCGTGTGGATTTTAAACCGACACAGCTTTCCGGAGGACAAAAACAGCGTGTGGCGATTGCGCGGGCAATTGTCAACAATCCAAAAATTCTTTTGGCTGATGAACCGACCGGTGCGCTTGACTCAAAATCCGGTCAGCAGGTTATGGAACTTTTCCAAAGCCTTAACGATGAAGGTGTAACAATCGTTATGATTACTCATGACAGTGATATTGCCAGCTACGCAAAGCGTGTGCTGCTCATTAAAGACGGCGAGATTTTCACAAAAGAACATCCGCTTCATTCTAAGGAGGTGGAAGCATGAAAAAACAGATTGTTATTCCGATTTGCTGTGTTTTATCGGCGGCGCTCATCGGAGGCAGCGTCTACGGGGTTATGAAATACAACAGCTCAAAAGTAGTCATTGATGTGCTGCCTGTATCTGCACTCTCGACGCAGTATTGGGAAAATTCCTACTCCGAAGGCTATGTGACCTCCAACGTCTCACAGCAGATTGCCCTTGAAGAAAAGCAAGTCATCAAAGAAATTTATGTCAATGAAGGCGATAAGGTTTCTATAGGCGATAAGCTTGTTGCCTTTGATACAACACTCTCCGAACTTGATTTGGAAGACAAGAGAATTTCCCTTCAAAAAATTGATTTACAGATTAAAGACCTCAATGAGCAAATTCGTCTCATTAAAGAAAACAAGGCGCCTGTAGATACAGGAACGACACCGAATGACTTTGATTCAAATGAAAGTGCACTTTTAGGCAAACGCAGCTTTCCTGTCTCAAACATCAAGGTCATTGAAAATCCGACACCGGATACCGGCGAGACAAATCCTCCTGAAACCGGTGAAACTGAGACGCCTTCAGAAAAGCCTGAAAGTCAGCTTGATTTTAACACTCAGCCAAAGCCTTTAGAAAATGCTTATGAAATTGCATGTGATGAAAATACGATTATCACCCCTGCTTTCATTAACAAAATCCGCGGCTGTGACGAAAACGGTGAAAATCAAAAGCTTGAAAATTCCATGACAGTTGTTCTTAAAATTGCCGACAGCGGTACAGGCATTACCTTAAACGGAAAACGGTTAAAAGCACCGACAGAGGATGAGATTCCGACACGGCTCAGTCATTTTATGAGAAATAACCGTCGTATGAACACTTATCCTACCGAGGGCGAGCTCAATGATAAGACAGATATTTTAAATATCAGTGATAAAAATTACGTTTACTGTTCTCCTGATATGACAATTACTGCAGGCTTTATTAAAAAGCTGCTTGCCATTCCGGGAACAGACGGCAATGAAGGTCAGGAAGCCATCACCGTCATTCTGAAAATGAAAGGCCATGAAGACTTTGCTCTTGACGGCAACAAGCTGACTGCACCGGACGAAAGCAAAATTGACACAACAACTTTAAAAGACTATATCAAGAACGGGGATTTCAACAAGCTTCCCGATGATACTCAAGAGCCGGGCACTGATAACCCGAATATCGATGACCCGAACATCGACGACCCCGGCATTGATGACCCGGGCATTGACAATCCGGGTATTGATGAGCCAACCGGTCCTGTATACACACCGGATGAAATCAAGCAGCTCGTCACAGAAAAAGAACAGGAAATTGCCAAGCTTAAAACGAACCGCAAGCAGGCCGAGCTTGATATGACAAAGCTCAAAAAACAGATTGATGCTGCTGTTGTCACAAGCAGCGTCAATGGCGTTGTCAAAACAGCAGTTGACCCTACTGCCGAAAACAGCGGTATTGAAAAAGGACATCCGTTTATCGTTGTACAGAGTGAAGAAGGTCTCTATCTGACCGGCACGTTAAATGAGCTTCAGCTCGAAACAATTAAAATCGGACAGCAAATTACAGCGGATTCCTACATGAGCGGTATTTCATTTATGGCCGAAATCACTGAAATTGCCGATTACCCGACAGAAAATGCCATGGGATTTTCTGAAAACCGCAACGTATCACACTATCCGTTTAAAGCTTATATTGAAGATGCCGAAGGACTTACAAACGGTGAATATGTTAATTTATCTATGACCAGCACACCATCCGACGGCTTCAGTGATGACCTCTATGTTTTGAAAGCTTATATCCGTCAGGCAGATGACGGTTCCTCCTATGTTTATGTGCGTGACGAAAATGAACGTCTGAAAAAACAGACTGTCGTCACCGGCCGAAGTCTTTACAATTCTTACATTGAAATTAAAAGCGGCCTTACAATGGAAGATTACATCGCCTTTCCATATGGCAAGACGCTCAAGGACGGTGTCAAAACAAAAGAAGGCAGCATGGACAATATTGTTTATTAGGAGGGCATAATATGCTTGAAAATATAAGATTATCATTTCAGGGAATATGGTCACATAAGCTGCGCTCATTCCTCACAATGCTCGGTATTATTATCGGTATTGCTTCTATTATTGCCATTGTCTCTACAATCAAGGGCACAAACGAGCAGATTAAAGAAAACCTGATTGGTTCGGGCAACAATACCGTCACTGTCACCCTCTATCAGGGCGAGGGCGAATATGAGGCTGAGTACATGGGCACACCGCCCGGTGTTCCTGTCATTTCCGATGAAACATTACAGAGTATTTTAGATATCCCTACAGTAGAAAACGCTTCCCGTTTTCTCCGCAGAAGATATAACAGCTCTATTTTTTATAAAGCGGCTCAGCTTCAAAGCTGCTCACTTTTAGGCATTGACAGCAACTATCTTGACACATGCGGATACATCTTAAAAAAAGGCCGCGGCTTTGTCCAGAATGATTTTAAATATTTTAAAAAGGTGGCACTGATTGACAGCGCTGTTGCCTCCGAATTATTTCCGGACACAGAGCCTGTCGGCAAAACGATTGAGATTCAGGGCGAGCCTTTTATCGTCATTGGCGTTGTCGAGCAATCCAATGCCTTTAAGCCCGTCATTAATTCAGTTGAAGATTATATGAACTACATGGGCGACACATCCAGTACCGTTTACATTCCGAGAGACTCATGGCCGATTATTTTTGCCTTCGATGAGCCTGAAAACATTGTCTTTAAGGCGACCTCTACGGATGATATGAGTACTGCCGGACAAAAGGTTGCCGATATTTTAAACAGTACAATCGTGCAGCCAAATAACGGTATGCCGGAAGGCGGCGACATGGGCGGCGGTGCTGAGGGCTCTTACAATGAAGCTTCCGAAAGTACAAACGCTCTCAAGTACAAATCAAAGGACATTTTGGAAAAGGCTAAAAATCTTCAAAATTTAAGCCAGTCCACAAACCAGCAGCTTATATGGATTGCCAGTATTTCTCTTTTAGTCGGCGGTATCGGCGTCATGAATATCATGCTCGTTTCCGTCACAGAGCGTACAAGAGAAATCGGTCTTAAAAAAGCGATTGGCGCAAGAAATAATGTAATTTTAGGACAGTTTCTGACTGAGGCTGCCGTACTGACAAGCCTTGGCGGACTTCTTGGCGTCATCGTCGGCATCATACTTGCCAAAGTTATTTCGTCCATATCCTCAACCCCGGTTGCTATAAGCGTTCCGGCCATCGC
Organism: uncultured Lachnospiraceae bacterium; assembly: GCA_902489925.1. Classification (GTDB taxonomy): domain Bacteria; phylum Bacillota; class Clostridia; order Lachnospirales; family Lachnospiraceae; genus Scybalocola_A. Next base: position 9,102 of record CABUBX010000056.1, read on the forward strand.
AGCTTCCGTCATCTTCTCCATCATTATCGGAGTTATTTTCGGACTGCTGCCATCAATTAAAGCTTCAAAATTGAATCCGATTGATGCGTTAAGACATGAATAATAATTAACGCTCAATAAAAACAAAATAAACTCTCCTGAAATGTATATTTTTTATGTTTCAGGAGAGTTTTTCTTATTTCTTTTTATTTTTATATCTCTTATTTTCAACAGCCCATGCTCTTGCTTCTTCTTTGATTGTTTCCTCAGCAATCGCTTCGGCTTGCGCAGCCTTCGGTGAACCGACAGCGGCAAGCTTATTGGCACGTCGCTTGATAATTTCCTCTGACTTCGGACGAATATTACCGGCAGCTGTAAGTGCTTCTCTCGTCATCAGCGGACCGACAATCTCATAAATCAATACTGCAAACAGTGTAATATTTCTTATGAGCGCCCCCTGCTTTCCAAGCTGCATTGCGGTCGCACACATTCCCAGTGCAACGCCTGCCTGCGGAAACAGCGTAATTCCGAGATACTTACAAATCTGAGGCGAACACTTCGTTGCCTTAGCACTGAGAAATGTTCCGAAATATTTGCCGATACAGCGAAATACAATGTAGACAAGACCGATAACAACGATTGCCCAGTCACCAAAGACTTTTAGCTCAAGCTCAGAACCGCTGATGACAAAAAATATGGCAAAAAGCGGTGAGGTCCACTTATCGGCTGCCGCCATAAGGTCTTCGGACAAATCACAAGTATTGCAAAATACCGTACCGAGCATCATGCAGACAAGCAGGGATGAAAAGCCCACATGAACCGGCCCTATCTGAAACTTCACCATTGAAAGCGAAACCGTAAGAAATACAAAGGCAATCGTCATATTCAGACGGTTTGTATTTGAGTGGAACAGCTTCTCCATCTGTGTGAGCAGCCATCCCATAAGTGCACCTAAAATCAGGGAACACCCGATTTCTACAAGCGGATTGACTACAATCGAAACCACGTTCGCCTGACCGCTGACCAATGTCTCTGCAATCCCAAAGCACACTGCAAAGACAATGAGCCCGACCGCATCATCAAGGGCAACGATTGGCAAAAGCAAATCTGTGAGAGGCCCTTTCGCTTTGTACTGACGCACAACCATCAAGGTTGCTGCCGGTGCCGTCGCTGTCGCGATTGCCCCAAGCACAAGCACCTGCGGTATCGTCAGCTTATCAGGCATCATAAGGTATATGACAAACAGCGCTACATCAACACAGATTGTCGCTGCAACAGCCTGCATAATACCGATAGAAAATGCCTGTTTCCCAATCTTTTTTAAGTCGGCAATACGAAATTCATTGCCGATTGAAAATGCAATAAATCCAAGTGCTACCTTTGAAATCAAAGACAGCATCTCAACCTCCTCCATCGAGGAGAATCCAAGGCCCAAAACCCCAAAAGACCCAAGACAGTACGGTCCGATAATTACACCGGCAATCAAATATGCCGTAACATCCGGCAGGCGCAGCTTTTTAAATATTCGCGTCATAAGCAGACCTGCGAGCAAAGCAATTGATACATTCAATAAAACATAACTCATTTTTCTTCTCCTTCACATTCATTTCCCGCCACACAGTATAACCCGAATAGTATATAAAAGCAAGATGTGATTTAGGCAAACGTCACCGCAACAACTCTGGCAAGTCCTTTTGCCTTAATAAGAAAACGTACCGTTCCCGGATGAAGATGACGTCCGTCGCAAATCGCTTCACAGTAAACGTCAGACTCAAGCACAGCGCCCATAATTGCCGGAAAATGCTGATGCAAAAGCTTCATTGCATTAAATGTATGCGTCGCCGCCTCAGCACCGTTATGAATGCACTTCCATGCCGTATCATAGTCTGCACCGGAATGTCCGATTGCAACGGTCATGCCCAGTTCTTTCATCACCGGTATCATCTCAGGAACACCCAAAACCTCCGGTGAAACTGTAATATATCGGATATTGCCCTTAGCCTTCTCCTGATATTCCCTGAGTAATTGTTCGTCAGGGCTGATTAAGAGATGTATCGGCAGCGACTTTACATCCTCACCGACTTCATGGGTTGTCGCCGCAATATATCTTGCCGCACTGCCGTATCCCGGCGTATGGTCAGTCACAGCGATGTCATTATCAATCGTCTTTGGAATACCGATAACACGAATGCCCTCCGGTGCACACACTTTATGAATCCTTCCGCAAGTATCCATCGTTCCGTTGCCGCCGTTTAAAAGAACATAGCGGATGTTGTACTTTTTAAATATCTCCGGCATCTTTTTGTAGTCATCATCCCACAAAGCATATCTTGAAGAACCGATGGCTGTTGCCGGTGTCTGCAAAAGCAATTTTAATTCTTCCTCCGGTACAGTCAGCAAATCAAGAAAGTCTTCACTAAAAATTGCGCCCGTGCCGCCCATGGCTGCATAAACTTTCTCGACCTTTCCGCTTTTCTTTGCCTCCTCAACAACACCGTACAGGGACGCATTAATGACCGGCGTCGGTCCTCCGCCGTGAACTACTAAAACATTTCCTTCCACGATACCCCTCCTCTTATGAATTTTGTTCTTTTTCTCATCATATCATACTTTTTATTTGTGCGCTTTTCTTTTTACACAAACGTTTGCATGAAATAAAACTGGTTTTTTTGCGCAATCTATTTTATACTATAAACAAAGTAGTATTCGAATTAAACAAAAATCACTGTCAACAAACTCAAATCGGGAGGAAAAAGCCATGACACTAAAGGAAATTGCAGCGGAAGCCGGTGTATCGGTTTCGACAGTTTCAAGAGTTATTAATAAAAAAGGAACCTCTGCAGCCAGCAAAGAGGTTCAGGATAAAATATGGGAAATTGTCAGAAGAACAGGCTATTCGCCCAATGCAGCAGCAAGAAACTTAAAGACAGGGCATTCTGGCGAAAGCGAGAGCAAACGTTCTCGTGCTATTGCCTGTATATTTGCCCGAACCGATGAACCGATGAAAGATACCTTCTTTTCCACGCTGGCAAGGGGCATCGAGCAGGAGGCTTTCCGACATAACTATATT
>CABUBX010000057.1 GCA_902489925.1 uncultured Lachnospiraceae bacterium
ATGGGATTGTACGTCACCTGCTTTTATTCATGAATCACCGACAGGCGCCGTGCTTTGCATCCCGACCGTATTTTTCTCCTACACAGGTGCTGCCCTTGATAAAAAAACACCGCTGCTTCGCTCGATGGAGGTGCTCAATAAGCAGGCGATGCGTATTGTGCGTTTATTTGGCGATGAGCGGGCAAAGCGTGTCAATGTCAGCGTGGGTGCTGAACAGGAGTATTTTATCGTTAATAAAGATACATATATGAAGCGCAAGGACTTAATTTTTGCGGGACGTACCTTATTTGGTGCACCGGCGCCAAAAGGGCAGGAACTTGATGACCATTACTTCGGAAGTATTAAGGAACGTATTTCCGCTTATATGGCAGACTTAAATGAGGAGTTGTGGAAGCTTGGCGTGCGCGCTAAAACCCAGCACAATGAGGTGGCGCCGGCACAGCATGAGCTTGCACCGATTTATGATATTGTGAATGTGGCGACAGACCATAATCAGTTAATTATGGAGACAATGAAAAAAATTGCCCTTCGTCAGAATCTAGTATGCCTGCTGCATGAAAAACCGTTTGAGGGCGTCAATGGCTCAGGTAAGCATAATAACTGGTCCATGACAACGGATACCGGTGTGAATCTTTTAGACCCGGGCAAAGCGCCTCATGAAAACCGTCGTTTTCTTCTTGTACTTGCGGCAATTTTAAAGGCCGTTGATGAGTATGCGCCATTGCTTCGAAAAGCTGCGGCAAATCCGGGCAATGACCATCGACTCGGCGCCAATGAGGCACCGCCGGCGATTATATCGATTTTCCTTGGCGAGCAGCTGATGGATGTGTTAAATCAGCTTTCTGAAAAAGGTGAGGCGACAAGCTCAAAGAAGGGGATTCAGGCTAATGTCGGTGTGTCCACCGTACCTACATTTATGATGGACGCTACAGACAGAAACAGAACATCACCGTTTGCCTTTACAAATAATAAATTTGAGTTTAGAATGGTTGGCTCATCTGCGTCAATCGCCGATGCCAACACTGTGTTAAATACAATTGTGGCTGATGCCCTCGGGGAAGCTGCAGATATTATCGAAAAATCCGATGATGTTGAGATGGCAGCCCACGATTTGACAAAGCGGTGGATTTCCGAGCATATCCGCATTGTCTTTAACGGCAACGGTTATTCGGAGGAATGGGTTGAGGAAGCAGCGCGCAGAGGTCTTCCAAACATTGACAATACGGTTGATGCTTATGCGGCTCTGACTGATTCTAAGGCGATTGAGCTTTTTGAGCGTCACAATGTCATGACAAGATATGAGCTTGCTTCCAGAGAGGAAGTCGGCTATGAGACATACGCAAAGACAATCAATGTTGAAGCAAGAACGATGATTGATATGGCAAAGAAGGAAATTCTTCCGGCAGTGATTCACTACACAACAACAGTGGCGCAGTCGGTCAATGCTGTGAAAGCGGCCGGGGCAGATGCTTCGGTTTCCGAGAGTATTTTAAATCAATGCCTTGTCCACATGAATGAGATGAACAGCGCCATTGCAAGACTTGAACAAGTGACAGCAAAAGCTGCAGCAATGACACCGGGACGTGAACAGGCAGTTTACTACAGAGATGCAGTCATCAAGGAGATGGATGCCTTGAGAAAACCGGCGGATGCTCTTGAAATGCTTGTAGATGAAAAAGAGTGGCCGTTCCCGACCTATGCGGAATTGATGTTTAACGTATAAAATTTAAGAAATATTGACATTTGTCTCCTGCAAAGTTAAGATAATATCAGAAGCAGGAGACATTTGTTTTTTATGCATCGGGACAGATTGCACCTATTTGCGGAATTGGAGGAAAGGTATGCTTGAAAAAATTGATTTGTCTAAAAATATGACAAAAAAGGAAGTTAAGCCGCTGATGGAAAAACTGGATATGACACTCTCGAAGCTTCAGCGGGAAGCGAGGGAACTTAAAATACCTGTCATGATTTTGTTTGAGGGCTGGGGGGCAGCAGGCAAAGGAACCTTGATTAATCGATTGATTCAGCCGATGGACCCGAGGGGCTTTAAGGTGTTTACGATTCAGGAGGAGTCTGAGGAGGAGTATATGAGGCCTTTCCTTTGGCGTTTTTGGACGAAGACACCGGCAAAGGGCAGAATCCATGTGTTTGACAGAAGCTGGTACCGTAAGGTGATTAATGACCGTATTGATAATAAGTGCACGAAAGAAGAATTAAAAAATGCTTATGGCGATATTGTATGTTTTGAAGAAACGCTGTCGGTTGACAATTGCCTGATTATCAAACTGTTTTTGCATATTTCACAAAAAGAGCAAAAGAAGCGTTTTAAGAAACTTGAGGCATCGCCGGAGACAAAGTGGCGTGTGACAGAGGCGGATTGGCGTCACAATGAGCAGTATGATGATTATATGTGTGCCTATGAGGAGATGCTTGAGAATACAGACACAGATTTTGCACCATGGACAATTATTGAAGCGACGGACAGAGAGTATGCACAGGCTAAGATTTTGACAACCGTTGTCAATGCGCTTCAGGAAAAGATTAATGATGTCAGGGCAAAAGCGGCAGAAAAAGAGGCGGAGAAAGAGGCACAAAAGGCAGATGTGCCGGGGGAAGCAGAAGAAAGTGTATTTAAGACTTCGGTACTTGACGGCGTTGACCTTAATAAGACGATGACAAAGGCGGCTTATAAGAAAAAGCTTAAAGAGCTTCAGGGACGTATGGAAAAGCTTCACAGTAAGATGTACCATAAGAGAATCCCGGTTGTACTGGCTTTTGAAGGCTGGGATGCGGCAGGCAAGGGCGGTGCCATAAGAAGGCTGACGGAAACACTTGACCCGAGAGGCTATGAGGTTGTGCCGACGGCTGCCCCGAACGATATTGAAAAGGCGCATCACTATTTATGGCGCTTTTGGAACAGTATGCCAAAGGCAGGGCATATTGCAATTTTTGACCGAACATGGTATGGCCGCGTGATGGTTGAGCGGATTGAGGGTTTTTGTACAGAGGACGAATGGAAGCGCGCTTATAAGGAAATCAATCAGATGGAAGCCAACATGACAAATTTTGGCGCTATTGTGATAAAATTCTGGCTGCATATTGATAAGGACGAGCAGGAAAGACGTTTTAAGGAACGCATGGAAAATCCTGAAAAACAGTGGAAGATTACGGATGAGGACTGGCGAAATCGCGAGAAGTGGAATCAGTATGTTGAAGCTGTCGATGAGATGATATTGAGGACGTCAACGACAAATGCCCCGTGGGTGATTGTCGAGGGCAACAGTAAATACTACGCGCGAATTAAAGTACTTGAGACAGTGGTTCGGGCACTTGAAGAAAGAATGTAAGCCTGTGTATTGTGCGGCATGAAATCTGGAAATAGAATTTTCAAAAATAATTTATATAGAAGCCAAAAAACAGGTTGATTCAACATCATTTAGAATTTGAGGAGGTAAAAGACATGATATTGAAGAATAAGTATCCCATATGTGAATTTGATATCAGTAAAAATCCGCTTATTCAACCAGCGAATTTTTTGATTAAAAGCCTTCCTGAAAAATGTGTGATTACCTTTTTCAGGAAGGAACTGGAACAATTTGTTTCGGAAAATAATCTTTCTGTCATTGGCTATCTTAATTCAGAAGTGCTTGATATACCGATTTATGAATATGTATATGGCGAAAATAAGCTTTGTATTACAATGGCATTTTGTGGTGCGCCGGGTGCAGCGGTAGCGATTGAAGAACTACATGCCATGGGATGTGAGAAATTCATAATTTGCGGGGGCGCAGGGGCATTGACAAAGGACAGTAAAGTGGGAGAAATCATTATCCCTGTCTCTGCGGTTAGAGATGAGGGGACATCCTATCATTATTTAGAGCCATCTCGTGAAGTGGAATGCCATAAAGAAACGGTTGAGACTGTTATTTCGTGTTTGAAACAGATGGGGATTCCATTTACAACAGGGAAAACATGGACAAGCGATGCCATATACAGAGAAACACCCGATATGGTTGAATTAAGGCGAAACGAAGGGTGTATCACTGTGGAAATGGAAGCGGCAGCTTTTTTTGCGGTGTCTCAATATTATGATATTCCCCTTGCCCAGTTATTATATGCCGGCGATGATGTAAGCGGTGAGGAGTGGGATTCACGAGATTGGAATATGCGAAAGAATATACGGTATAATTTGATTTCGACTGCAATTGAACTTGTAAAGAAATTGTAAAACGATAACGGCATCTTAAAGGATGCAGAACTTACTACGAAAAACGCCCTAACCATGGGCGTTTTTCACATACTCATAAAATTTTTGTTTGCTGTTTCCGGTGGCAGCGATTCGGAACGAAGCAAAAATTGTAAAATGTCCCAAATTGCACTTGCATGGCAGTGGATGAAAGACATTGCTTCGCCGCTTGTTGCTACAATTAATCATAATCCGCATATTTCCTATAAAAAATAAAAAACGCACCTGACGGGAATCGAACCCACGCGCATGGCTCCGGAGGCCATTGCTCTATCCACTGAGCTACAGGTGCATCCAATATAATACACTATTTTTCAGATAATTGCAACTATTTTTTCGCAGTTCTTTTGCCAAAAATATATTGACACCCTTTGCCACAAAAGTATATGATATTATCGAATTTTAAGTTTTATAGTTATAAAAGGGGAGAGTATATGGCATCATTATTATTGGCAATTATTTATCTGGCATTTATCAGTCTCGGACTTCCGGATTCGCTTTTGGGCTCGGCATGGCCGAGTATGTATAAAGAGCTCGGCGCTTCGGTGTCGTGGGCAGGTATCGTATCTATGATTATTGCGGCGGGAACGATTGTTTCCAGTCTTGCGAGTGACCGTATGACAAAGCGTTTTGGCGCAGGGACTGTGACAGCTGTCAGTGTCTGTATGACAGCGGCAGCACTTTTTGGATTTTCAATATCATCAAGTTTTTGGATGCTTTGCATCTTTGCAGTGCCTTACGGGCTTGGCGCGGGCAGTGTGGACGCCGCTTTAAATAATTTTGTGGCAATTCACTATCCGGCAAGACATATGAGCTGGCTTCACTGTATGTGGGGTGTTGGCGCAAGCCTCGGTCCCGTGATTATGGGTGCGGCAATTACAGGCGGCTTTCGCTGGATGGGCGGATACAGAAGCATTTCAATCATGCAGATTGTTTTGACAGTGATTTTGTTTGTCACGCTGCCTTTGTGGCGCAAGCATAAAAGTCAAAACACAGTCGGTGAAAAATGTGATAGCGGTGAAAAGTTGACATTTGGACAGCTGCTTCGCCGTCCCGGTGTCCGAGAGGTTATGGTTTGCTTTTTTTGTTATTGTGCGGCAGAAAGCACAGCCGGCATGTGGGCAGCCAGCTACTGCACATTAAACCGGGGGATTACTCCGGAACAGGCGGCAGGCTGGGCAAGTCTTTTTTATATCGGAATTACCGCAGGGCGGTTTGTATCGGGATTTTTGACAATCGGGATTAATGATAAAAATATGATACGCATCGGCGAGGTGCTGCTTGTGATAGGTATCGGTGTAGTTTTACTTCCGGGCAACGGCTTTCTTCCTGTCGGGCTTGTGCTGATTGGCTGCGGCTGTGCGCCAATCTATCCGTCGATTATCCATTCGACACCGTCAAACTTCGGGGTTGAATTAAGCCAGGCAATTATCGGCATACAGATGGCGTCCGCTTATGTCGGCTCATGTCTTGTGCCGCCGCTTTTCGGGCTCATTGCAGACTATGTAAATATATCGCTGTATCCGATATTTATATTGGCAATTACAATCCTTATGATAATCATGTCCGAGCGGCTTTACAGGGCTGTAGCAAAACGTTGATTATACATACAAAAAAATTTGCTTTTTCAGTTAGAATTTGCTAAAATGAAGTATAAACTGCAAAGGAGAAAGAGTTATGGAAAAACGTCGGGCGCGAAGGAATGAACAGAAGCGCAAGCAGATAATCATTGCGATACTTTCTGTCATTGTTATTGTGTCTTTAGCTGCCGGTGTAGCCACCGGATTTAAGCCAAAAGGAACATTGCCAAAGAAGGATGGCAAGCCTGCGGCAGAAAATATTGTTGTTGAAGAAAATCAGGAAGACAGTGCACAGACAGAAGAAGCGGTGAACGCCCTTGTTCGTCAGTACAGGGCAGCGCTTGCCGGTGCAAATATTGATACAATTGCAAAGCTTTACCAGACAGATAAGGTAGCCAATGCCGATACAATTACCGCGACATCAAGAGTTATCACAGGATACATGAATACAAAGTGTTACATAAGAAGCGGCCTTGAGGAAGGAACAAAGGTTGTCTTTATTTATGATGAGCTTCAGATTGCCGATGTGGATGTGCTTGTGCCTAATTTATCATATATATATGTGAGAAAGGCTGCAGACGGCACTTACTATATCGACCCGGGCACTTACAACGAAGAAACGATGTCTTATGAATATGGGAAAGATATCACAGATTATATTAACGAGCTGAGTAATGACGCGGAAATCAGCGGACTGTACACAGATGTGAACACGCGTTTTGATCAGTTGTGCAGCAGTAATCAGAAGCTTGGCGAATTTATGAAAAAAATTAATGGTGCGGCGGCATTGCACAGCACGTCCGGAAATGAGACGGCCCCAACAGACAGTACAGACGCGGCGCAGTCCGCACAGACAGCAGGTGAGGAAAGCGACAGTGCAGATACAACAGACGGCGGCGCCGACACTGCGGCGACAGAAGGTGCTGCTTAAAAGAAAGGATGTGCTTTGCACATCCTTTTGTGCTTATATTAACGATTCGGGAGAAGAAAAATGTCAGAAAATCAGGTAAGAATTAATAAGTATTTGAGTGAAGCCGGTTTTTGTTCACGTCGGGAAGCGGACAGGCTTCTTGAAGCCGGCGCTGTGACTATTGACGGACAAAAGGCAGTCATGGGCAGCAAGGTTTGCGACGGTCAGAAAGTCTGCGTGCACGGGAAAGCTGTTGTTAAAGAAGAACCGTTTATTTTTATTGCACTTTATAAGCCTGTCGGTATTGTGTGCACAACAGCAGATACGGAAAAAGATAACGTCGTAAAGTTTTTAAATTTTAAACATAGAATTTATCCGGTAGGACGCCTTGATAAAGATTCGGAAGGTTTGCTTCTTTTAACGAATCAGGGCGAATGGGTAAATAAGATGATGCGCGCCGGAAATTACCATGAAAAGGAATATGTTGTGAAGGTCAATAAGCCAATCACAAAAGATTTTCTCAAAGGGCTGCGAGCCGGCGTGCCGATTCTTGATACAGTCACAAGACCGTGTAAGGCGCGCTATATTGACAAATATACCTTTGAGATTGTTTTAACCCAGGGGCTGAATCGTCAAATTCGCCGTATGTGTGAATACTTCGGGTACAAGGTGGTGAAACTGAAAAGGGTGCGTATTATGAATATTTATCTGGGCAATTTAAAGCCCGGTCAGTGGCGTAATTTGACAAATGAAGAACTGACGGTGTTAAAAAATATGATTAAGGATTCGTCGAATACGACGGTGGTGAACAAAAATGCAGAATAAGATGGAATATATGAAGTCTCTTGTTGAGAAGCTTAACGAAGCGGGTAAAGCTTATTATCAGGAAGACAGAGAAATCATGAGCAATTTTGAGTACGATGCCTTATATGATGAGCTTCTTGGTCTGGAAAAAGAACTTGGCACAGTGCTTTCAGACAGCCCGACGGTGCACGTGGGCTATGAGGTGCTTAGCGAGCTTCCGAAAGAGGCGCATGAGTCGCCGATGCTCTCTTTAGATAAGACAAAGGATGTTTTGGCACTAAAAAGCTGGACAGGAAAGCAAAAAAGCCTTTTGTCTTGGAAGATGGACGGCTTGACGATTGTCCTCACCTACAGAAACGGTGAACTTTTTAAGGCGGTGACAAGAGGCAACGGCATTGTCGGAGAGGTTATTACAAATAATGCCCGTATGTTTAAAAATATCCCACATAAGATTCCTTATACCGGCGAGCTTATTTTAAGAGGAGAGGCCGTCATTAAGTATTCGGACTTTGAAAAAATCAATGCGGCCATTTCAGATGTGGAGGCCAAGTACAAAAATCCGAGAAATTTATGCAGCGGTTCAGTTCGTCAGCTAAACAATGAAATTACTAAAAAGAGAAATGTGCATTTCTTTGCCTTTACGCTTGTGAAGGCGGAGGGCGTAGATTTTGATAATTCAAGAAAGCGTCAGATGGAGTGGCTTTTAGGTCTTGGCTTTGATGTCGTTGAATACAGGCTCGTGGACGAAGATAATATCGAGGCGGCAGTGGCAGAGTTTTCAGAAAAGATTATTCATAATGATTTTCCGTCGGATGGCCTTGTGCTGACTTACGATGATATTGCTTACAGTAAAACGCTAGGTACAACGGCAAAGTTTCCGCGGGATGCGATTGCCTTTAAATGGGCGGATGAGGTTCGTGAAACGACGCTGCTTGATATGGAATGGAGTGCGTCAAGGACAGGCCTTATCAATCCGGTTGCTATTTTTGAGCCGGTTGAGCTTGAGGGGACATCTGTATCAAGGGCAAGTGTCCATAATCTGAGCATTGTAAAAAGCTTAAAGCTCGGACTTGGCGATAAAATTGAAGTCTATAAGGCAAACATGATTATTCCGCAGATTGCCAAAAATATGACAGGCAGTGGCAGTCTTGAAATTCCAAAATATTGTCCGGTCTGTGGACAGCCGACGGTTGTGCGCACAGAAAATGATGTCAGCGTCCTTTTTTGCGAAAATCCGGATTGTCAGGCAAAAAAGATTAAGTCGTTTGCCTTGTTTGTGAGCCGTGATGCCCTAAATATCGAAGGACTTTCAGAGGCAACTTTGGAAAAGTTTATACAAAAAGGCTTCATCCATGAATTTGCAGATATTTTCGCGCTGGATAATCATAAAGAGGCGATTGTAGAGCTGGACGGATTCGGTGAAAAATCTTACGATAAGCTTATAAAGTCTGTTGAAAAGTCCCGTCATGTCCGGCTTGCAAATCTGATTTACGGGCTTGGCATTTTAAATGTCGGCCTTTCAAATGCCAAGCTCATATGTAAGTATATGAATTATGATGTTGAACGTATTAGAAAGGTATCTGCGGAGGAGTTGACGGCGATTGACGGTATCGGACAGGTGATTGCCGATTCGGTCGTTGCTTATTTTGCGGATGAAAAAAATAACCGGGCTTTTGACAGGCTTTTAAAGTGTGTGGAGATTGCAGACGAAGTCACAGACGAAAACTCGATGCGCTTTAACGGCATGACCTTTGTCATTACAGGAAGCCTTAATCATTTTGAAAACCGAAATACATTAAAGACATTGATTGAAGATGGGGGCGGCAAAGTGTCCGGCAGTGTATCTTCTAAAACTGCATATCTTATTAATAATGACAGTACATCATCGTCATCTAAAAATAAAAAGGCGCAGTCTTTAAATATTCCGATTATTACTGAGGAGGAATTTATAGAAAAGTTCAAAATTACGGGTGTTTAAAGCCGCGTAAGGGCAAAAGCACACAAAGCGGCTGTCGGTGACATAGTCTATATAAAAGGATACAGGAGTTATGATTATGCTTCGGACTGTATATATGGATTATGCCGCCACAACACCGATGGCACCTGAGGCGGCAGAGGCGATGCGTCCTTATTTGGCAGAAAATTACGGAAATCCTTCCGGTATATATGCGCTTGCGCGGCGAAGCCGGGAAGCGGTGAAAAAGTCCCGCCGAATAATTGCAGATACACTAAATACTGAGCCGGAGAACATCTATTTTACTTCCGGCGGAACAGAAAGTGATAACTGGGCGCTTATTGCCGCAGCGGAAGCCTTTGAGCCGCGTGGCAGGCACATCATTACAAGCAAGATAGAACATCATGCTATATTAAACACATGCCATTATCTGGAAAAAAGGGGCTTTGATGTCACCTATCTTGACGTTGATAGGGAAGGGTTTGTGAAGGTTTCTGATGTTGAGGCGGCAATACGCAGAGATACAATCCTTGTTTCAATTATGGCCGCCAATAATGAAATAGGGACGATTGAGCCGGTGGCGGATATCGGAAGGCTCTGTCAGTCTAAAGGTATCTTATTTCACACAGATGCTGTACAGGCTTACGGACATTTGCCGATTGATGTAGGACAATGGCATACGGATATGCTCAGTGCCAGTGCTCATAAATTTAACGGTCCTAAGGGCACGGGGTTTCTCTATATTAAAAACAATCATTTTTTAAAACCGTTCATTCATGGCGGCAGTCAGGAGATGAGACTTCGTGCAGGAACAGAAAATGTGGCCGGCATTGTAGGTATGGGCTGTGCGGCAGCTTTGGCTCATGAACGCATGGAGGTTTTTGCAAGGCGGGAAAGTGCGCTGCGAAACAGGCTTATATACAGACTGTGTTCAGAGCTTCCTTATGTTCGCCTAAATGGAAGCAAAAACCACCGATTGTCCAATAATGCAAGCTTTTGTATTGACGGTGCCGACAGCACCTCAATGCTTGTCATGCTGGATATGGCAGGTATCAGTGCCTCCGGTGGCTCAGCCTGTGCTTCGCGCGATGCTGCACCGTCCCATGTGCTTAAAGCGATTGGACTTAGTGATGCCGAGGCTTCATCGGCGCTTCGGTTGACGCTTTGTGCGGCACACACCGAAGAAGATATAGATTATACAGTTGAACAGGTTAAAAGAATTGTAACAAGCCTGCGGTATGCAGGCAGGTAAAGGTGCCGCTTTTGCGGCACCCGTTAAAGATAAATGGAGGAAGAAAGACATGAAGAAGGTCGTCATCGGCATGTCCGGCGGTGTTGATTCATCGGCGGCAGCCTATTTACTGAAGGAAAAAGGATATGAGGTTATCGGCGTGACAATGAAGATGTGGAGTTGCGGCCATAAAACGGATGACAGTGCTGTAAGAGATGCAAAAAGTGTATGTGATACTTTGGGGATTGAGCATCATGTCCTTGATTTTGAATCTGCATTTAAAAATACAGTTGTCGCTCAGTTTATAGACGAATACTTTGCCGGAAGGACACCGAATCCGTGCATTATGTGCAATCGTTATATGAAGTGGGAGGCGCTTTTAAAGTATGCCGAAAGCATCGGCGCAAAAGATATTGCCACAGGCCATTATGCACAGATTGTAAAACTGGATAACGGCAGATATACACTGCGCAAGTCGGCTGCCGGCAAAGACCAGACCTATATGCTCTACCGTCTGACACAGAATCAGCTGGCGCATACCTTGATGCCGGTTGGCCTTTATCCGAAAAGCAAAATTCGTGAGATTGCCTCGGATATCGGGCTTTTAGTTGCCGATAAGCCGGACAGTCAGGATATCTGTTTTTTGCCTGACGGGAATTATCAAAAGTTTTTGGCTGAGTACGGCAACAAAAAGATTGTGCCGGGAAATTTTGTGACTAAAGAAGGCAGAGTGCTGGGACAGCATACGGGGATTACCAATTATACAATCGGTCAGCGCAAAGGCCTTAATCTTTCTATGGGACATCCTGTTTTTGTGACGGAAATCCGTCCGGAGACGAATGAAGTTGTGATTGGCGAGTCGGAGGATTTGATGACAACAATCGTTAAAGCCAAAGAAGTGAACTGGATGGCTGTAGAACAGCCAAAGGAGGCTTTGCGGGTGACGGCAAAAATCAGATATGCTCACAAGGGTTCATCGGCCACAGTGACAGTTACCGGCGAGGATACGGTGACAGTTGTATTTGATGAGCCGCAAAGGGCGGCCACACCGGGACAATCTGTTGTATTTTATGAAGATGATATGGTTATCGGCGGCGGCACAATCTATAAATAATCAGGGAGGTACACAAAAGATGAATATTGCTTTTTTTCTGACACCAAAGACAGATGTTGAATTTATTTATGACGATTATACGGTTCGTCAGACATTGGAGAAGATGGAATATCATAAGTATGCATCGATTCCTATTATTGACAGAGGCGGGCATTACAGAGGGACAATTACGGAGGGGGATTTGCTGTGGTTTATTAAAGACTGCAACATACTTTCGCTTAAAGATTCCGAGGATGCGCCGGTTATGGAGATTAAGCGGAAAATGGATTATCTTCCTGTGAGCATTAATTCGAACATTGA
>CABUBX010000058.1 GCA_902489925.1 uncultured Lachnospiraceae bacterium
ACAGCCACACACTTTTCATCCCGGCAATACTGCCGCAGCCTGTCAAAGTTTCTGTCATCTGCATCAAGCTGGCTGACATCACTCGGATGAACACCGGCAGCCGCGTAAATAAACGGATATTTTTTTGACAGTTCAATACTTCTTTTCGTGGAAGCCATATCTGCCCCCACATTGACAACATAACCGATACCCTGTCCGGCAAGCTCTGCGAGCAGTTTTTCTCTGTCCTCATCAAATTGTTTATCGTCATAATGGGCATGTGAATCAAAAATCATGTCTTTTCCTCCTTAATGTGTCAATTTTACCACCGAAAAAGGCGGTATTTCAACTGAAATCCCGCCTTTTTCATGAATCTTAAGTTTTTCTTTATAAAATCGTTACAGTCCTAACGTATTCTCGGCAAATTCCATCGAAAATAAGCCGCAAGCATCCGAATCACAATGACAACCACCGCCCCTGTAATCATCGCCAGTGATTCCTCACCGATGGTTCGAAGCATCACAATACAGACAACCGCACCGGCTAAGGATGCCACAGCATATACATGCTTGACAAACACAAAAGGCATCTGCCCTGCCATCACATCCCGCATCATGCCGCCGCCAATGCCGGTCACCATTCCGACAAAGATAAGCAAAAACGTACTTTTCATCTCACCCTGGGCAACCGCCGTATAGACACCGATAACCGTAAAAGCCCCAAGACCGATAGCGTCCATCGTCAGCATCACTTTATCGTAAATCATCATCCAGCGGCTTTCAAGAAGCTTCTTATTAAAATAAACAATAAGAAAAAGCAGGCTCGAAGTGACAATGGAGGATACGACAAACACAGGGTTTCTGAAAGTTCCCGGCGGATGGATTCCCAAAATCACATCACGGATAATTCCGCCGCCGATGGCTGTTGTAATCCCCAGCACATTGACGCCGAAAATATCCATATTTTTATTAATACCAATGAGCGCCCCCGACGAGGCAAAAGCGACTGTTCCGATAATTTCTATAATATACTCAATCCACGCCGTCATTGGTTTATGCCTCCAAAATACCTCTTAGCAGATTTCGGCACCGGACGGCATTGCCTTTTCAGGCACCATCAGTGATAAATTGCCTTCTGCATCCTCTGCACAAAGCAGCATACCTTCGGACAGCACACCGGCAAGCTTTGCAGGCTTTAAGTTGACAACAACCATCACCTTTTTGCCAACCATCTCCTCCGGTGTATAATGACCTTTAATACCGGATACAATCTGCTTCACCTGTGAACCAATCTTCACCTGTGAACAGAGCAGTTTTTTAGACTTCTTCACAGCTTCACAGGCGATAATCTCTCCAACCTGAAACTGTAACTTTTCAAAATCATCAAATGTAATCTCTGCCTTCGGCTCAATGTCAATAACCGGTTCTTCCTTTTCTTCCGGCTGAGCATTCGCCTTATTCATCGCTTCAACCTTCTCAAGCACTTCCTTCACATCAAGACGTGCGAACAAAATTTCCGGCTTTTCAACAACCTTAATGCCTGTCTCAAGACGGCCGAACATATCCAATTTCTCAAAATCTCTCTCCTGTGTGTTCAACTGATTTAAAATCTTTTCTGATGTTTCAGGGAGAAAGGCTTCAAGGCAAATTGCCGCAATTCTGATGCCTTCCATCAGGTTGTACAGCACTGTTGCCAGTCTGTCCTTCTTGGACTCATCTTTTGCAAGTACCCATGGCTCTGTCTCGTCGATATATTTGTTGCAGCGGCGAAGTAATGTAAATACTTCAGAAATCGCATCAGCCACACGAAGCTTGTCCATCTTTGCTGCCGCACGCTTAGGTGTATCCAAAGCGATGGCTTTAAGCTCATCATCGACAGGTTCACTTACGCCCGGATTTGTTACAACACCGCCAAAATACTTATTGTTCATAGAAATTGTACGGTTTACAAGATTGCCTAAAATGTTGGCAAGGTCAGAGTTCATGCGCTCAACCATCAACTCCCATGTAATAGAGCCGTCATTGTCAAACGGCATCTCATGCAGTACAAAATAACGTACGGCATCGACACCGAACATATTCACAAGGTCATCGGCATAAATTACATTACCCTTAGACTTACTCATCTTGCCTTCACCGACTAAAAGCCACGGATGTCCGAATACCTGCTTTGGCAGCGGAAGATTAAGCGCCATCAGCATAATCGGCCAGTAAATTGTATGGAAACGAATAATGTCCTTACCGATGAGGTGTAAATCTGCCGGCCAGTATTTCTCAAAAAGCGCGTCATTGTCACCGTCCAAGTCATAGCCAAGACCTGTGATATAGTTGCTTAACGCATCAATCCACACATAAACAACATGTTTAGGGTCAAAATCTACAGGAATACCCCATGAAAAACTTGTTCTTGATACACATAAATCCTGAAGTCCCGGAAGAAGGAAGTTGTTCATCATCTCATTCTTTCTTGATTCCGGCTGAATAAATTCAGGATGCTCGTTGATATACTGAATCAATCTGTCAGCATATTTGCTCAGCTTAAAGAAATAAGCCTCCTCCTTTGCACTGACAACCTCGCGTCCGCAATCCGGGCACTTGCCATCTACAAGCTGGCTTTCCGTAAAGAAGGATTCACACGGTGTACAATACTTGCCCTCATAGTAGCCCTTATAAATGTCACCCTGCTCATAAAGCTTTTTGAAAATCTTTTGTACCTGCTTTTCATGATACTCATCTGTTGTACGAATAAATTTGTCATAAGAAGTATTCATCAAATCCCAAATATTCTTAATCTCACCCGCAACACCGTCAACAAATGCTTTTGGTGTCACGCCGGCTTCCTCTGCCTTAATCTCAATCTTTTGTCCATGCTCGTCAGTACCTGTCTGGAAACGTACATCATATCCCTGCTGACGTTTAAAGCGTGCGATACTGTCTGCCAATACAGCTTCATAAGTATTGCCGATGTGCGGTTTACCTGATGTATACGCAATCGCTGTCGTAATATAATATGGTTTCTTAGTCATCATATATTCCTCTTTCTTTTAAAATCTTCGTCTTTTCGCAAAATGGCGTTACTCCTATTATAATATATAGAAATATGAATATCAATGCTGTTTTGTAATTCTTTTTTTATACAATGTCCGCTTGCCATCCACTATATATTGTGGTATTATTTTCAATGTAGTTTTAAAAATGCTATATATAGTTACCATAATATATACTGCCACATAATTTTAAAAAAGGAGATTATCATGAATATGACTGAAAAAGAATGGCTGGGCAGCGAAAACCAGCTTGGCATCGACATCTGGAAAAATAAGTATTGTTATGAAAATGAAAACTTTGAGCATTGGCTTGACCGCATATGCGACGGTGACAAGGAAGTTATCGAGCTTGTCAAAGCAAAGAAGTTTTTATTCGGCGGAAGGATTCTCTCAAACCGCGGGCTTCAAAATGACGGCAAGAAAGTCAGCCTGTCCAATTGTTATGTGATTGCCCCGCCTGAGGATGAGATTGAGAGCATTTTCGAATGTGCCACAAAGCTTGCAAGAACCTACAGCTACGGCGGCGGCTGCGGTGTTGATATTTCCAAATTAAGCCCAAGAGGCGCGCGCATCAACAATGCCGCAAAGCATACAAGCGGTTCTGTTTCATTTATGGAGTTATATTCTCTTGTCACAGAACTAATCGGACAAAACGGACGGCGCGGTGCCCTGATGATTTCTATTGATTGCTCACACCCTGACATCGAAGAATTTATCCAGCTTAAAACAGACTTAAACAAAGTCACTAAGGCCAACATTTCCATCCGCATAAACAGCGCCTTTATGACCGCGGTTAAAGAAAATAAAGACTATCTGCTTCACTTCACAAGAAAAGAAACCGGTGAAGAAATCAAACGTCTCGTCAATGCCCGTGAGCTTTTCCGCCGCATTGCCGAAACGAATTGGGATTTTGCAGAGCCGGGCGCGCTTTTCTGGGATAGAATCAAATCGTGGAATCTTCTTTCAAACACTGAAGAATTTTCTTATGCCGGCGTTAATCCGTGTGCCGAGGAACCTTTGCCTGCCGGCGGCAGCTGCCTTCTCGGAAGCATGAACCTGTCTGAATTTGTATTAAACCCATTTACAGACAACGCCTCCTTCGACTTTGACGAGTTTAAACGCTGTGTCAAAACCTGTGTCGGCGCCTTAAATAATGTCCTTGACGAAGGTCTTCCGCTTCATCCGCTGCCTGAACAAAGAGAAAGTGTTGCGGCATGGCGTCAGATTGGCCTTGGCATTATGGGGCTTGCCGATATGCTCTTAAAGCTCGGTTTGACTTACGGTGAACCTGATGCTGTCGAGCTTTGCAGCCGCATCGGCTTTGCGATGGCTGACTCTGCCATTGCCGCTTCCGCACTTTTAGCTAAAGATGAAGGCGCTTATCCGAAATGTAATATTGATGAGGTTATGTCCACACCGTTTTTTATGGCAAACACCTCCGAGGGAACTGCTGCATTAGTCAAAAAATACGGTCTCAGAAATTCACAGCTTTTGACAATCGCACCGACCGGTACACTCTCAACAATGCTCGGCATCTCCGGCGGCATCGAGCCAATCTATGCCAACTTCTATGAGAGAAAGACAGAATCTCTCCACGGCACAGATGTTTATTACAAGGTTTACACACCGATTGTCAAACAGTACATGCATGATTTCAACATAAGCGACGATGCTTATCTGCCGCCGTTTTTTGTCACTGCAATGACATTGGATTACCGTCAGCGCATCAATATGCAGGCTGCATGGCAGGAACACATCGACGCTTCCATCAGCTCAACGGTCAATGTGCCAAATTCCTTCACCGTAGAGGAAACCGAAAGCCTCTACATGTATGCATATGACTGCGGCTTAAAAGGCGTGACTATCTACCGCGACGGCTGCAAGCGTACAGGCATCCTCTCCTCTGAGGCAACAAAGTCAGTCACAGCAGGCGACGGACTTGCCCGCGGCGAAATTATCCTCGTCACCGATGATGTCATTGGCAAAAAGAGAAAGCTGATTACCGGATGCGGTAGTCTCCACTGCATCGCTCTTTTTGACCCGAACACAGGCGCCCTTTTAGAGACTTACCTCAGCAAAGGCTCAACCGGCGGCTGCAACAATTTTATGATTGGTCTTTCACGAATGATTTCCATCAGTGCCCGCGGCGGTATTGATATTTACACGATTATCGACCAGTTAAATTCCACAGGCTCTTGCCCGTCTTATACTGTTCGCCGTGCTACAAAGCAGGATACAAGCAAAGGCTCATGCTGTCCTATGGCTGTCGGCAACGCCCTGCTTGACATGTATAAAGAAGTGCAGGCTGAGCTTGCCGCAAAAGAAGCCTCTGTAAAAGCCGAGGCCACACCGCCTAAAAAAGCGCCAAAACCAAAGGCTGTGAAAAACGTCAACAAAGAAAGTATTCTATGCCCTCAGTGCGGTGAGCCTCTCGTTTTCGAGGGTGGCTGTAATATATGCAAAAGCTGCGGCTGGAGTAAATGTTTTTAACATATAACGCATGATATCTTTTCTTTTGGAGAAAATATACGGCAGGGGTCAGTAATTGACCCCTGTACGACTAAAAAGGAGGTCTTTTTATGAAGCCTTTAAAGAAACGAATCACCGCCATCGGCTGCGTGCTTGTCCTGACCGCTGCCTGGCTCTACGGCTGCGCAAAACCTGCGGCTTCTCCTGCCGCGCCATCCCCATTTCAACAGCTGACCGATGAACTTTTTAAAGAAACTTTTTCATCCGATGCGCTGTCAACCCATTTTTATCTGAAAAATCCCGAAAACTACGGCATCACCTTAGATGAATATACGTTTGGACGCTTCAGTGTTGACGAGCTTTCCGACTCTGTCAGCGAAAATAAAGCGTACATCAAAAAGCTTGAAGCCATCGACGATAACACCTTGTCCGAGGATGAAAAACTGACAAAGGAAATTCTCATTGATTCACTGCAGGCAGCCGCAAACCTTAATCAGTATCCGCTGCTTCATGAACCTGTGAATCCGCTGACCGGTCAGCAGGCTATGCTGCCGATTCTTGCAAATGAATATACATTTTACACTCAGGAGGATGTGGAACACTATCTGACACTGCTTGAAGATACAAAGCCTTTCTTTGAAAGTATTCTTGAATTTGAGCAGGCGAAGGCAAAAAACGGCACCTTTATGACAGAGGCTGTTTTAGATGATGTCCTCGCCCAGTGCAAAAGCTTTGCCGGAAAACCTGAGGATAACCTGATGGTCACAACCTTTGCAAACAAGCTTGACACCGAGCTTCCTGATTTAGATGAAAAAACAAAAACAGACTATATTGACAGAAACAAGGCTGCCGTTGCAAAATACGTCATTCCTGCTTACGAGACACTCTACGACGGACTTGCGGGGCTTCGTGACCAATGCAGCACTAAAGGTCCTTTATGCAGCTACAAAAACGGCTCAGACTACTACGAATCGCTTATTCAGGCAAACACAGGCACTTCGATGACATCCGGTGAAATGGCTTCTTTACTTGAAGAAAAAATGCAGGAAGCCATCTTACAGCTTTCTCTTGTAGCTTCCACAGATTCTTCATTTATTGCTGCCTTCTCCAACGGCGAGGTCAATGAGCTTAAAGATACTCCGGAGGCCATCCTTCAAAATCTTTGTCAGCTTATTAAAAATGATTTTCCTGAAGCTGCAGAGGTTTCTTACACAGTGAAATATGTGGATGAAGCTTTGAGAGAATATTTGTCCCCGGCATTTTATATCAATCCGCCGATTGACGACTTCAAAACGAATAAAATTTATATTAATGCAGCCCCATCCGAAACCGAAGATATTGTCAATCTTTTCACAACTTTAGCTCATGAAGGCTACCCGGGACACCTTTATCAAAGCACTTATTATCGAAACACAAATCCCGATAAAATACGTTTTGCCCTGGATTACCCCGGTTATTCGGAAGGCTGGGCAACCTATGTGGAAATGCTCTCCTACGATTGGGCTTACGAAGCATCAGGCAGTAATGCCGCTGCCTTCATGCGCGCAAATCAGCAGCTTTCCCTCTATCTCTCAGCCCGTGTCGATATCGGTATTCACGGCGAAGGCTGGACAAGGGCAGATTTAAAACAGTATCTCGGTGACAACGGCTTTATCAATGAAGACGAATATGTTGATTTTCTCTATAATATTGTCCTTCAGTCACCGGCAAACTATCAATCTTACGCTGTTGGCAGCATTATGTTTGAAACACTCCGCGAAAAGGCTGAGGATGCCCTTGATGACAAATTTGACGCGAAGGAGTTTCACAAATTCATTCTTGAAATCGGTCCCGCACCTTTTGATACGATTGAAAACTATATGCAGCGATGGATTGAAGCCCAGTAATTACAAATATTCTGTGAATTTTTTGTCAAGTTATTGACATTTACAAAGATATATCTTACTATTAACGTGCTGAGGTTTTTAGAGTACAGTATTCACCGCTCTTATAAGCCTCTGTTATAATCAATCATGATGTGCTCACGCACATCTACATAAAACAAATTCCACAGGGAGGAAGCATTATGTCAACCAAAGCATATTATCCAATTAATGAAATTGGTGCCGGAAAACCTGGTTTTTCCAAAACACGTTCCATTATCGAAGCCGCTTTCTACGGCAACAATGTTGTTAAAGTCAATACTTTAAAAGAAGCTTATGAATTAGCAAAAAATTCTCCGGGAACTATCGTTACTGATATGCCTGTATACAGAGGCGAAGAATTTGGTCTTGAAAAAGACGCTAAAGTGTTATTATTCAATGACGGCGCTATTACAGGACGTTATGCAACAGCACGTCGTATTGCCGGTGAACCGGGCGTTGACTGCGAAGCACTTGATAAAGTCGCTATGGACGCCGTTTACTCTGCACGTTATAAAAAATTATATCATGCAACAGTTTACGCAGGTCTTGACCCTGAATTTATGGTTAAATGTCATCTTCTCATTCCTGAAGGTGAAGAAAATATTATGTACAACTGGATGCTTAACTTCCAGTATATGTCTGACGACTATGTAAAGATGTACAAAAACTCTAAGCCTGTCGGTGACGGCAAAGAGCCTGATATCTACATTTTCTCAGACCCACAGTGGACACCTGAAAAAAATCCTGGTGTAAGCTTTGACTGTTTAAGCGACCCTGCAAAGAAGACACTTTGCTACTTCAACACAGAGCAGAACTGTGCATGCATCCTTGGTATGAGATACTTCGGTGAGCACAAAAAAGGTACACTCACAATGGTATGGGCTATTGCTAACCGTAACGGCTACGCTTCATGCCACGGCGGTCAGAAAGAATACTTATTACCGGACGGCAGCAAATATGTTGCTTCTGTATACGGTCTTTCAGGCTCAGGAAAATCTACATTAACACACGCTAAACACGGCGGAAAATACGAGATTAAGGTTCTTCACGATGACGCATTTATCATCAACACAGATACTTGTGCTTCAATCGCTATTGAGCCGACATATTTTGATAAAACAGCTGACTATCCTACAGGCTGTGCAGATAACAAGTATCTGCTCACAGCTCAGAACTGTTCTGCAACATTGGATGAGGACGGCAAGATTCAGCTTGTAACAGAGGATATCAGAAACGGTAACGGCCGTGCCCTCAAATCTAAATTATGGTCACCAAACCGTGTAGATAAGATTGAGGCACCGGTAAATGCTATCTTCTGGATTATGAAAGACCCTACAATTCCACCGGTTGTTAAATTAAAAGGTGCTTCCTTAGCTTCCGTTATGGGCGCAACACTTGCAACAAAGCGTTCTTCAGCAGAGCGTCTTGCACCGGGCGTTGACCCTAACAAGCTCGTTGTTGTTCCTTACGCTAACCCATTCAGAACATATCCGCTTGCAAACGACTATGAGAAGTTCAAAAAACTTGTAGAAGAAAAGAATGTAGACTGCTACATTGTTAATACAGGTGACTTCATGGGCAAAAAGGTTCAGCCAAAGGATACTTTAGGTATTCTTGAAGCAATCGTTGAAAAAACAGCTGAGTTCCATCAGTGGGGACCATTCTCAGATATCGAAATTATGGACTGGGAAGGCTTCGTACCTGATATGAACGACGCATCTTACGTTGCTCAGTTAAAAGCACGTATGCAGGACCGTGTTGATGAAATCGAAAACTTTGGTACAGCTAAAGACGGTTACGACAAACTTCCTGATGATGCTCTTGAAGCAATCAAAAAGGTTGTTGCAAAATTAAACTAATCGTACAAAACCAATAAACACTTGCAGCCGCACAATATTGTGCGGCTGTCTTTGTACCCGGAGGCATTTATGTATAAAATTTTTATTGTTGAAGATGATGCGATTATTGCAAATCAAATTAAAAAGCGTCTTGAAATGTGGGACTATGAAGTAACCCTCGCCGACAATTTCCGAGACATTACATCTGACTTTGCCCGCATTGAGCCGTCACTCATTCTTATGGATATCACACTGCCCTTTTATAACGGCTATCACTGGTGCAATGAAATCCGAAAGCTTTCCTCAGTGCCTATCATATTCATCTCATCGGCTTCCGACAATATGAATATCGTTATGGCGATGAATATGGGCGGTGATGATTTTATTGCCAAGCCTTTCGATATGGAAGTGCTGACCGCAAAAATACAGGCTCTTTTACGGCGAACCTATGACTTATCCGCTGCCCCATCCCATCTGATAACATGCGGCAATGCCATTTTAAATACAAGCGATGCCACCCTCTCCTACAATGGCTGCCGCCTTGACTTAACTAAGAATGACTATCGTCTTCTCCAAGTTCTCATGGGCCGTAAGGGTGAAGCCATCAGCAGGGATACGCTCATTGAAAAGCTGTGGGAATCCGACAGCTATATTGATGAAAACACGCTTACCGTCAACATCACACGGCTTAGACATAAACTGGAAGGCATTGGGCTGAAGGATTTTATAAAAACCAAAAAAGGGATTGGGTATATGGTGGAGTAAATTTGTAAGTATGCTGCAAAACATTTACTTTATATGATACGCCGCAAGGTCAGTGTACAGTTTTTGCAACACACTGCAAACTGTACACTGACCTTGCGGCTGGATATAATAAGACGATTAGCAACATATTTTCATATATATATATGGATATAAGACAATAGACACTGTACTTCTTCGCATATATAACGAGGACTTTTATCTGCCACTGCTTAACAGTCACCTGTCTTTTGTAGTTTAGCGTCAGAGCCTGTCACAATTTTGCAGTGACAATAGCTTGCCCTTTCGTAAGGAGAGCTGCGCTAGTGACGGCACCGAGCCAGTGTTTGAGCGAAGCGAGTTTTGGCGAATGCCGTCCATAAGCGCGCGGCTCAAGTAGAAAGGTGCTGCGTGTCACAAAAAATTCGTGACAGCCTCTGACGTGCAAATTAATGATATACTTTTTCTGTATCAATCATTGCATCAATAAAATTGTGCTGTAATAAAGGTATCTATTCTTATGACTATGAAAATAATTTTTTCAAAGGAGGTCCTGTGTATGCACTTCTTTAAGCTGCTGCCGGCGTATATCCGTGCACACATGCCCTATTTTATAATGGGCAGTATGATTACAGCTGTTTTTTCGGCAATGACCTTTTTATACCGCCTGCCTGCCGACGGTATTTTTTACGCTGTTATTTTATGTCTCTGCATCGCTGTCCTATGTATAATTCCAAGCTTTAGGCGCTTTGTCCATCTCCACAAAAGGCTGTCGGAAATTACCGGGCTTCATACCATAGAAGCGCCGATGCTGCCCAAAGCCCGAAAAATTCCCGAAAAAGATTATGATTTACTTTGCCGAAAGCTTATTCACCAGTTAGAAACGTTAGAATCCGAACAGGCCGCCGAAAGGGAGGATATGATTGATTATTATACACTGTGGATGCATCAGATTAAAACGCCTATTTTTGCGATGCAACTGCTTCTTTCCGACAATGCCTCCTCTAAAGATAAAGCGCTTTCTGCAGAGCTTTTCAAAATAGAACAGTATGTTTCCATGGCATTAAATTATTTGCGGCTCGACAGCCATTCCGGCGACCTACTCATCCGTCCGTGCCGTTTAGACGCCATTATCCGGCAGGTCATCCGAAAATTTGCACCGCTTTTCATAAGAAAAAAGCTGGCGATTGACTATACACCCGTCAACCTCAGTGTTCTGACCGATGAAAAATGGCTTGCCTTTATGATTGAACAGCTTCTTTCAAATGCCATCAAATATACTACTCAGGGTACGGTATCTATCCATATGGAGGGTACACATACACTCGTTATTTCAGACACGGGCATCGGCATTGCCCCGGAGGATTTGCCGCGCATCTTTGAAAAAGGCTTTACCGGCTACAACGGAAGAACTGATAAAAAAGCTTCAGGTCTCGGGCTTTATCTCTGCCGGCGTACCGCAGACATGTTGTCACATTCACTGCGCATTGAATCTGTGCCTGACCACGGCACAAGCGTCTATATCGGTTTTCACGCAAAGCCGACGCTCTATGACTAATGCCGCCTTACAGCCAAGCTTTCAAAAATGTAATATACACAGGGGAAAATGTAAGCCGAAACTATGGCAGCATTTTCCCCTTTCATATATACTCAAATCATCAATCAGTTGTGCACCTTGATTGTTTCACGCAACAAGCTTTTATTCCATACAGTACAGGAGGTTTTTCTATGTCAGTTTTAGAAGTTAAAAACTTAAAAAAAATATACACAACGAGATTTGGAGGTCAGCAGGTGCAGGCACTTTCAAACGTTTCCTTTGCCGTGGAAAACGGTGAATATGTCGCTATTATGGGTGAATCCGGTTCAGGAAAAACAACACTTTTAAATATTCTCGCTGCTCTTGATAAGCCTACTTCCGGCTCTGTCCGTTTAAACGGCAAGGATATTACTGCCTTAAAAGAAAAAGAAATCTCCGCATTCCGCCGTGAAAATCTCGGCTTTGTTTTTCAGGATTTCAATCTCTTAGATACTTTTTCTTTGCAGGACAATATTTTCTTTCCCCTTGTACTTTCAGGGAAATCCTACAATGAAATGCGCATCCGCCTAGTATAACTCACTTTAATTGACAATCTGTTTGAATGTACTTTACTGTTATGGT
>CABUBX010000059.1 GCA_902489925.1 uncultured Lachnospiraceae bacterium
ATATGAAAGAAAAGTAGGCCAAGATAGCTTATAGACTCTATGTGGATAAATATCGAATATAATATTATATTAGATAAATATATAATAAAAATTGGATGAAAACTTGACATACATCAAACGATATGCTATACATATATTAGATATACATCTAGTTAATAGGCAAGATAATATTCTAATGATATGAGGCGATGCAATGGACAACATTAAGAAAACAGGATATAAAGATGTATTGGGGCAAAAGCAGTATATGAAGCTTATGGCGGCAGATGTGATTAACAGATTTGGAGATGCTTTAGATGCCCTTGCTTTTCAATGGTTGATTTTTACATTGACAGGCAATGCGGCATGGTCGGCCGTACTTGTGGGGGTTAACTGGCTTCCGACGATTGTGCTGCAGCCGGTGTTTGGGGCATTGGCTGAACGTCTTAACAAGAAACGGGTGATGGTATTATCGGATGTGGCTAGGGGCTGTATTATGCTGTGCTTTGTAGTAGTATATATGCGTGGGGCGCTAAAGCCGTGGCATATGCTGCTGTTTACGATGCTTCTGTCATCGGTGGAGGCCATGCGCGTTCCGACCGGGATTGCTTTTGTGCCTCATGTTGTAGATATGAAATGCTACAGCTTTGCAGGCGCATTAAATCGTACAGCATGCACAGTCATGGAACTTGCAGGCTCAGGGATAGCAGGAATGATGATTGCCGTGTGCGGCGTCTGGACAGTTATGCTTATTGATGCGGCAACTTTCTTTATATCTGCAGTGCTGATTTGCCGTATATCTCCGAATGGATGTGAGCAGAAGGCAAAAACAGAAAAAACAGTACGCAGGCGAGATGTACTGATTAAAGACTTAAAGACAGGCTTTTTATATATGAAAAAAGAAAGATATATTTTTCACCTGTGCGTCATGGGAATGGTTTTAAATGCTTTGTTTATGCCGCTAAATGCACTGATGTCACCGCTTGTTATCGGTGTCTTGGGATACGGCAGTGAAATGCTCGGATTTGTTAGCATTGCCACTTCTCTTGGAGGTATTGTTGGGGGGATGATTTATCCGTGGGTTGGTCAGAAAATATGTGCGCGTCAGACGATTCTTCTTGGCGGAGGCATACTTTCGGCAGGTTATATTGGGTATGTACTCAGCCCTTTGATGGTGAGAAGTCAAGCGGGACTTTATCTTCTCCTTTTTATAAGCGGTGCTCTTTTATGTGGAGGCGTTTCTTTTATTGGGGCTGCTGTTGGGACTTTGCTGACAATAAATGTGGACAATGATTACAGGGCGCGTATCGGTGGTATTTTTAATAGTATGGCAACGATGGCAATACCAATTGTTTCTGTGATTGTGAGCGGTCTTTCAACCATATTTTCCGTGACTTTTATTTTAATGCTTTCTGTGGTATTATGTATGATAGTATTTGCGGTGATTGCAATTAAAAAAATAAGCTTTGAGGTGGAAGATGATGGAAATAAAGGTGTGCAAGCGAATTAATTATGTTGTGGAGGCTGTAAGTCTGCTTGAGCGATGTGCGGATTCAGCGGATACGATTTCAGAAACGCTAAGGGTGCGCCTTATGCCGTCAGTGCTTGAGAGAATCAGTATTCCTGAGCGAATTGTTAAAATGGCACAGGAGGAGATGGCAGATGCTCTTGGGACAATACGGCGATATTTTAAGGTGCTACCGCAGCTTAATTTCACGTTGGCGGATGCAATTTTATTGTGCAGGCATAAGGTGGGCACAGGCACTGTGGAGAACATACGTCTTTATCTTGGTGAAATGGACGAGAAGGAGAGGGCGAATCAATTTATCAATCTGCAAATTATAGAGGAGGAAGCGGTCAGGGATGACGGCAGAGCCGCAGTGCAGGAATGGCTTGAACGGCTTGATACGGATGACGGAACAAAGTGGCAGCTTTTAAGTGTGTTTTTGTATCGTGAACGATATCTTGATGAAATTATTCCGCTCTTAAACAGAGCACAGGCATTGATTGATAAAACAAAGGCGATGTGGCAGCCGCTCGTCAGAGCGTTTGAGTGTTTTTGGAATGAAAAGCTAAAAACGACGGATGTTATGGGGGATATTAAAACGTACATAGGCGTGGATATTGCGGAAGCATTAGAAGAAGGCTGTCTTTTTATATGTCCCAATATTATTAGTTTTAATTCCATCAGTTTTCATATTTTAGATGGTCAATATGAAAAAAGTTGCTATATCGGTATTCTTTTTGGCAATGATTTTTATTTGGAATCAGCAGAAGAAAAATGTATGAGCGAGGATGAACTTATTACGGCTCTGAAGCTTTTAGGAGACAAGAGTAAGTTTGAGATTTTGAGGACAGTCAAAGATGAGGGCGCCTATGGTGCCCAGCTGGCAAAGCAGATGGGACTGACAACAGCGACGATTTCTCATCATGTCAATGCGCTTTTAAATCGCCGTCTTGTACTTATGGAAACAATGGAAAAGAAAATTTATTTCAAATTGAATAAAGAGCAGCTGAAGGAAATAATTTCACGGCTTGAAGCAGAATTTTTATAAAAGGTCAGTATGCGGTAAAAGTCAATATATCATAAAATTAAAGAAGCGTTCCCGCTTCAGGTTATTCCTGAAGTGAGAGCGCTTCCCATTTTTCCATAAGTTCTAAAAGTTCTTCGTCTAAAGCTTCTTTTTCCTGATTAATTTCCATAAGCTTTGCAACATCAGTGCAGATAGCTTCGTCGGTAAGCAGGTCATCTAATTCTGCTTGGCGGGTTTCGATTTCATCAATTCGTTTTTCCAGCTTTGCAATGTCGTTTTGGCGTTTACGTTCAAGGGCACGCTGTTGTTTTTGTTGTTGGTAGGACAGGTTTGACGCTGAAGGCTCAGACGCGTCTAAAGCGCTGCGGCTGTCGGCCTCTGCAATGCCGCCGCTTGAGCCGGAAACGAGTGGATTGTCCTTTTTCTCAAGATAATCATCATAATTGCCCATGTAGCTGTTCAGACCGCCGCCGGTAAGCTCTAAAATGCGTGTGGCTGTTGTGTTGATGAAGTATCGGTCATGAGAAACATAAAAAACAGTGCCGGTATAATTTTTCAGGACGTTTTCCAAAATTTCTTTTGAGACGATGTCCAAATGGTTTGTCGGCTCATCAAGAATAAGGAAATTGGCATTGGAAAGCATAAGCTTCGCTAAAGATACTCTGCCGCGCTCACCGCCCGAAAGCTCACTGATGCGTTTGAATACATCATCGCCGGTAAACAAAAAGGCAGCCAGTACATTTCGAATCTTTGTATTGTCAAGACTTGGGTATGCATCGGAAATTTCGTCAAATACTGTGTTTTCGGAACAGAGTACCTGATGTTCCTGGTCATAATAGCCGATATGGACTTTGGCGCCAAGCTGGATTTCACCGCTGTCTGCCGGCAGCATATGATTTAATATTTTTAAAATGGTTGTTTTTCCTGTACCGTTATTGCCGATGAGGGCAACTTTTTCTCCGCGCTTGATATCTATATCTATGCCGGCAAAAAGGTGGTTGTCGTCAAACGACTTACTTAAATTTTCAACGTGAAGGACATCATTGCCGCTTAGCACCGATGGCTCAAGGCGAAGTCTCATGGAAATATTTTCATTTTCCGGTGCAGAAAGTCTGTCCATCTTATCAAGCATTTTCTCACGGCTTTCCGCACGGCGGATGGATTTTTCGCGATTGAAGGACTTTAACTTTTCAATAACAGCTTCCTGATGTTTGATTTCTCTTTGCTGATTGAGATAGGCTTTAAGCTGGCTTTCTCTGAGTTCAGCCTTTTTCTGCGCATAAGCTGTATAATTTCCATTGAAAACATAACCTTTATGATGCGCGATTTCAATGACTTTTGTGACGATTTTATCAAGAAAATACCGGTCATGGGCAACGATGATAACCGCACCCGGATAGTTTAATAAAAAGGTTTCAAGCCATGCAATGGAGGTCATGTCAAGGTGATTTGTCGGCTCATCCAAAAGGATAATATCCGGCTTTGAAAGCAGAAGACGGCCAAGAGCCACGCGGGTTTTTTGACCTCCGGAAAGAGAAGAAACAGGCTGGTTAAAATCTTCTTCGCTAAAACCAAGACCCTTTAAAACACCTGTAATCTCACTTTTATAAGCATAGCCGTTTGCCTGCTCAAATCGCTGTGTAAGCCGGGCATAGCTTTCAAGCATCTCCTCCAGTGCATCGCCCTCGGTATGTTTCATATCTTTTTCAAGACTTCGCATTTTTTCATAAATATTTAGAATGTCTTTTTTGACCTCAAGCATAGTATCATAAATTGTATGGGTGTCTGTTAAAGACTGATGCTGTGCAAGGTAACCGATGGTCTTTCCTTTTGCGAGAATAACCTCACCCTCGTCGGCGGAAAGTTCATGCATAATGATTTTTAAAAGTGTTGATTTTCCGGCGCCGTTAATGCCGACAATGGCTGCTTTTTCTCTGTCTTCTATATGAAAAGAAATATTTTTTAAAATTTCCTCGGTGCCAAAAGCTTTGCTGATGTTTTGACATGCAAGAATCATAGGTAGTCCCCTCTCCTTGGAATTGTAGTGTATTTTCAGAAAATAAATTTGTTTTAACTAAGATTAAACATGTTTCATCATATCATTGATAAGAAAGAAAGTAAAGTATTGTGGGGAAAAACGGGAATAATTTCGTCTTTGCTGAAAGAAAAAAATGAAAACAGACTGTTTTAAATAGGAAAATCTTCGAAAAATTGTGTGGGAATCGTCTGGATTTTAACGATAGAATTGACATTATTCTATGCATTTAATATAATATAACTATGTATAGCTATACAAGGGAGTGAATAGAACGTGAGTGATAGAGAAATTTCATCGGCGGTGATTCGGCGGTTACCGAGATATTACCGTTACTTGGGAGAATTGTTGGAAAATAATGTTGTGCGTATTTCCTCTAAGGAATTAAGTATTCGTATGAAGGTTACTGCTTCTCAGATACGGCAGGATTTGAATAATTTTGGCGGCTTCGGTCAGCAGGGCTATGGATATAATGTAGAGTATTTGTATGATGAGATTGGAAAGATTTTAGGGCTTGATACGACTCAGAGTATGATTATTATCGGTGCCGGAAATCTTGGTCAGGCTTTGGCAAATTATGATTTTAAACGTATCGGTTTTAGAGTTGCCGGTATTTTCGATATTAATCCAAGACTTGTCGGTTTGTCTGTCAGAGGTGTGGAAATCCGAATGATGGATGAGCTTGAAAGCTTTATTAAGGAGAATCATATTGAGGTGGCGACACTTACAGTCCCTAAAAAGCAAGCCAGGGGCATTGGAAAGCAGTTAGAAGAATGGGGCATAAAGGCAATTTGGAATTTTGCACCGACAGATTTGCACTTATCGGAGGATGTTTGTGTGAAAAATGTTCATCTCGATGAGAGCCTCATGACATTGTCATATAATTTTAGAAATCGTGGAAATGAAAAGTATAGTTACAAATCTTATATGGAAGACTAAGGATGCATGAATCAGGAGAAGATATGATTTTAGGCATAGGAATAGACTTGATTGAAACACAACGGATTAAAAAGGCCTGCCAAAAGGAGGCTTTTTTAATTCGTTATTTTACGTTAAGGGAAAGGTCACTTATTAAGGCACGGCCGGAAGCGACCGCAGGTAATTTTGCGGTGAAGGAAGCCGTTGTCAAAGCCTTCGGCACAGGTTTTCGCGGTATTGAGCCGATTGAAATTGAAGTGCTGCGCAGCAGCGGCGGCAGCCCGTATGTGAAACTTTATGGCGGCGCAAGGGCACAAGCAGAGCTGCTGGGGGTTGAAAAAATTCATGTGTCGATAACAAATACAAAGATGTATGCAGCCGCCTACGTTGTGGCGGAAGGAAAGAGTGATACAGATGAAATATATTGTAAATCAGAAGGAAATGCAGGCGATTGATAATTATTCAATTCAAAAAGCAGGGATACCGTCACTTGTTTTAATGGAAAGGGCGGCAGCGTCAGTTGCCCAAAGTATAAAGCCGCAGCTTGGGCCGCAGGATAAGGTGCTTGCAGTTGCGGGAAATGGCAACAACGGTGCGGATGCGGCAGCAGCGGCGCGTATTCTTTACAACATGGGCTTTGAGGCGGAAGTCTATTTTGCCGGTGAAGAAAAAAAGTTTTCGCCGGAATTAAAAAAACAGCGGGAAATTATAAGAAATTTAGGAATACGTGAATATAATAGTACAGAGCCGGATTTTAAAAAGTATACATGGCTGATTGACGGACTTTTCGGTATAGGTCTTACACGCCC
Source organism: uncultured Lachnospiraceae bacterium (assembly GCA_902489925.1). GTDB lineage: Bacteria > Bacillota > Clostridia > Lachnospirales > Lachnospiraceae > Scybalocola_A. The sequence continues at coordinate 6,276 of CABUBX010000059.1, forward strand.
TGTCACAGGGAGTTTTGAAGCTTTAATCTGCAAAATGAATGAGAGCGGCATACCTATCTGTGCAGTGGATATTCCATCGGGCATTGATGCCGGGACAGGGCAGGTACTTGGCTGTGCCGTCAACGCCAAAATGACAGTGACCTTTGGCTACGAAAAGCTCGGGCTTGTATTTTATCCGGGTTGTGAATATGCGGGGAAAGTTGTGAAATCGGACATCGGGTTTGCGCGCTGTGCGGTTACAGCGGCTTCTCCGGGTGTTTGTGCCCTTGAACCGGAGGATGTGCAAAAGTATCTTCCGCCAAGATATGCGTATTCCAATAAAGGAAGCTATGGGAAGCTTTTAATTGCGGCCGGCTCGGTGGGAATGAGCGGTGCCTGCTATTTAAGTGCGGCTGCGGCTTATAAAACAGGTGTTGGACTTGTGCGCGTACTGACGTGTGAAGAAAACCGTACAGTGCTTCAGCAGCTTTTGCCTGAGGCAATTGTCACATGCTATGACAGTAAACGGATAGATAAAAAACTGATTGCTGACTGTGTAAGCTGGGCAGATACGGTTGTTGTAGGACCGGGGATTGGTCAGGAGACAGCGGGGACAGTTTTAGTCAATACGATTTTAGAAACATGTATGGTGCCGGTGATTATGGATGCGGATGCCTTGAATATTATGTCGGCAATCCTTAAGGGAGTGGATACGGCGGATGGCCTTATTTCTTTTTTAGGAAGACAGTGCCCGGATCTTGGCGAGATGTCGAGACTTATAGGAAAATCGATTTCTGAAATTTCAAAAAATATTTTGGAAATATGCCGGAGGTTTTCAAAAAAATATCATTTGATTTGTGTACTTAAAGATGCCCGTACGGTCATAGGCTCGAATGAGGGGTGTGATTTTGTAAATCTTTCTGGGAATAACGGTATGGCTGTCGGCGGAAGCGGCGATGTACTTTCGGGAATTATCGGCGGTCTTGTTTGTCAGCAAAAGGACAAAAGCGAAGAAATCTTAAAGCGTATGGCAGCATTGGGAGTCTACATTCATGGCCTTTCGGGGGATGTGGCAAAAAATAAATGCGGTCTCTATGGACTTTTGGCATCGGATATTATACAATATATACCATGTATCATTAAATGAGAGGCGAAAAAAGGTGAGTACATTCAGATATTATGCGGAAATTGATTTGGACGCATTCGAACATAATATAAGACAGATACGCCGCTGCATCGGCGAAAAACCGATGCTTTGCGGTGTTGTTAAGGCTAATGGCTATGGCCATGGCGCAGTGATGCTTGCAAAAACTATGGAGAAGCTGGGCGTCAACTGGCTTGCAGTTTCATGTGTTGATGAGGCAATTGAGCTTCGGTTAAACAGCATTAAACTTCCGATTTTAATATTGGGTGCGGCTGAGGAGGAACGCTACGGCGAGATGATTGAAAATAATATTACGCCGACGATTTTTACATACAGAGCCGCAAAGCGGTTAAATGATACACTTTCAAATTATCCGGATAAATGCCCGTTTAATATTCATATTAAAGTGGACACAGGGATGGGGCGCATCGGGTTTTCGCCGAATAAAGAAAGTATTGACGAAATCAAAGCGATTGCTGCATTGCCGTATCTTAACATACAGGGGCTTTTTACCCATTTTGCCTGCGCGGATATGCAGGGACGGCAAAAAACAGAGGCGCAGCTTGAAAAGTACAAATATATGGCAGATGCTCTTGAGTCGGAGGGCGTTCATATTCCAATTAAGCATTGTGCAAACAGTGCGGGCATTATGGCCTATGAGGATGCTTATTTTGACATGGTGCGGGCAGGAATTATTATTTACGGTCTTTATCCGTCAGAGGAGGTTAATCAGCAGGCGCTGACACTTCACCCTGTCATGTCTTTAAAAAGCCATATTACTTATATTAAAGAAGTGCCTGAGGGAACGGGTATCAGCTATGGTTCAACCTATGTCACGGATAAAAAGACCCGGATAGCGACAGTGCCGGTCGGTTATGCCGATGGTTACGCGCGTCAGCTTTCAGGCAAAGGCCGTGTACTTATTCGCGGTCAATATGCACCGGTTATCGGCCGTGTATGTATGGACCAGATGATGGTGGATATCACAGGACTTCAGGGAATTGAAGAAGGCGATGTTGTGACACTTGTAGGCCGGGATGGTGATTTATGCATACCGGTTGAAGAACCGGCCGAAAAGGCAGGCTCATTTAACTACGAGTTTGTGTGCAGTGTCAGCCGCCGTGTGCCGAGAGTTTATTACAGAAAGGGAAAGCTTGTGGAAGAAATCCATTATCTGCTTGATTAACGGCGGGCTTCAATAAAAGAGCACTTGGTGAATACACTTTAGATTAGTGGGAATAATGATTATCTAAAAGGTATATCAGGAGTGTGAATCTTGTGGTTATTAAACGCGGAGACATTTTTTATGCGGATTTAAGACCGGTCGTTGGCTCTGAGCAGGGCGGTGTGCGTCCGGTGCTTATTATACAAAATGATACGGGGAACAGACACAGTCCGACGGTCATTTGTGCTGCAATTACATCAAAAATGAATAAAGCCAAGCTTCCGACACATGTGGAGATTAAGGCAAGACAGTATGAGCTTGTGAAAGATTCGGTCATATTGCTTGAGCAGGTCAGAACCATTGATAAAAAGCGGTTAAAAGAAAAAGTATGCCATCTGGATTGTGAAATTCTTAAAAAGGTGGATGAGGCGCTGCTTATCAGTCTTGAGCTTGGTACATAAGCAAAGAAGGAGAAGATTAGAGAAATGGAAGACGGTAATCCCCGCAATAAGGGATTTTTTGAAAAAATTTCAGAAGGCTTTGCCCATTTATTTAATGCAGGCAGGGAAAAGCCCGAACAGATGACAGACGAGATTAAGCAGATGGTCAGTGAAGGCCACGAAAAAGGTGCGCTTGAGGCAGATGAGGCGAAGATGATTAACAACATTTTCGATTTCAGTGATAAGGAAGCTGCGGATATTATGACACACCGAAAAAATATCATTGGTGTGGAGATTAATATGCCTTTTAAAGAAGCGGCACGTCTGATGCTTAAAGAGAGATTTTCGAGATATCCTGTATATGAGGAGGATATTGACAATATCGTCGGTATTCTTCACTTGAAGGATTTGCTCAGAGCGGCCATGAAATGCGGTGAAGATAATGCGACGGTAAGAAAAAGTATGCGTACACCATATTTTGTGCCGGATACTCAGAATATTGATACACTCTTTAAGGATATGCAAAAGAAAAAAATCCATATGGCAGTCGTTATTGACGAGTATGGGCAGACATCGGGAATTGTGGCGATGGAGGATATTTTAGAGGAGATTGTCGGCAATATTTTTGATGAGTACGATGTGGAGGAAGGCTTTATTCAAAAGAGCGGTACGGATACATATATTGTAAAGGGAGAGACTCCGTTGGATGAGCTTGCCGAAACACTGGATATTAAGTATGATGAGGATGAATTTGATACATTAAACGGCTTAATGATTGCGAAGCTTGAGCATATACCTGCTGAAGATGAGAAGGTTGTTCTTTTGATTGACGATTATGAATATAAGGTGCTTTGTGTAAAAAATAATATGATTACAGCTGTGGAAGTCAGAAAAATTAAGAAAGACGAGTGCCCACAGGAAGCTGCCGATACCGATGATTAAAAGAAAATGCCCGAAATGCTTGAAGTTTTGCCGGATTGATGATAGAATACTGTCGGTATGAATACAATGAGAAAAGGAGTGTTATTATGTCTGGACATTCAAAGTTCGCCAACATAAAACATAAAAAAGAAAAGAATGATGCCGCTAAAGGTAAGATTTTTACAATTATCGGTAAAGAAATAGCGATTGCCGTAAAGGAAGGCGGCCCAAATCCTGATAACAACAGTAAGCTTCGTGATGTTATCGCAAAGGCTAAATCAAACAATATGCCTAATGATACAATCGAAAGAGGTATTAAAAGAGCAGCCGGAGATATTAACTCGGTAAATTATGAGACAGTAACCTACGAAGGCTATGGTCCAAGCGGTGTTGCGATTATTGTCGAAACATTGACCGATAACAGAAACAGAACAGCAGCCAATGTGCGCAGTGCTTTTACAAAGGGCGGCGGTTCAGTCGGTGCTATGGGCTGTGTGTCTTATATGTTTGATAAAAAAGGTCTTATTATCGTTGATAAGGAAGAATATGACGGAGATGCTGATGAGCTTATGATGACAGCCCTCGATGCCGGTGCAGAAGATTTTTCTGACGAAGAAGACAGCTATGAGATTACAACAAACCCGGATGATTTTTCGGCAGTCAGAGAAGGTCTTGAAGCAGCAGGTATTCCGATGGCTTCTGCTGAAGTGACGATGATTCCTCAGACATGGACAGAGCTTACAAGTGAGGAAGATATTAAAAAAATCAACAAAACTTTAGATATGCTTGATGAAGATGATGACGTTCAGAACGTTTACCATAACTGGGATGAATAATCGTGTGATAAATACCTGCCCCTTTGTTGGTGCAGGTATTTTTATGTATATACAAAATTACTCTGTAAAAATTGCGGAGGTGTATTGATGAAGCGAAAAACTAAAAGAAAATTGCTGAGTGTATTGGCCGGTGCCGCCGCCGTTCTCGTCCTTTTTGCTGCCCTGTTTTTGCTTGGACACCCGGGAGGCTTTGATACATATATTCAATCGGCAGCTGCAAAACTTGAAGCATTTGCAGGCAGATTTGAAAAAAATGAGCATATTAAAGTAGGACAGGGCGAAGAACTGAAGCTTCATTTTATTGATGTCGGGCAGGCGGATTGTACGCTTATTGAATGTGGCGGGAAATTTATGCTCGTTGATGGCGGAAATAACGGTGATGCCGCTCTGGTTGCCGATTATTTAAAATCGGAGGGTGTTCAGACGTTGGATTATGTTGTTGCCACGCATCCCCATGAGGACCATGTGGGTGGTCTTGATGGAGTGATAGAGACATTTAATGTTGAAAAATTGTTAATTCCCGATGTGGCATATGCGTCAAAAACCTATGAATCTGTTCTTTTGGCGGCAGAGCAAAAACAGGTTGAAATTATTAAGGCTGTGGCCGGTAAGCAGTATGATTTATCTGAAAACGCCGCATTTACAGTGACATCGCCTTGTGCTGACTATGGCGATGACTTAAATAATCAGTCAATCGGTATACGTATAAGTCATGGCAGCAATCATGTGCTTATGTGCGGAGATGCTGAGGCAAAGTCGGAGGCGGATATGCTCGCTTCAGGTGAAACACTGTCGGCGCAGCTTTTAAAGGTGAGCCATCATGGCAGCAAGACATCAACAACAGAGGCGTTTTTGGATGTTGTAAAGCCGCAGTATGCTGTGATTATGTGCGGGAGAGATAATGAGTACGGACATCCCGACCGTGAGACGATAGAAAAGTTAGAGGCAAGAAATATTCAAATTTACAGAACAGATGAACTTGGGACGATTACGGCAGTCAGCGATGGTGAAGGCTTCGTTTTTGGCGCTTCGGGCAGGTGAATGTCATAGAAGACGTGATGAGGGCATATATTAGAACACAGATAAAAAGTCATCATCAAGGGAGGTCAATATGGGAAGCATCACCAAAAAACGAAATTATATGTGGCTTGGATTGTTTTGCCTTGGCATGGCTGCCGGCACACTCCTTGTGAATTATATGGTAAAAACATCTGTGATGGATACGTCAATTTTGACGGCTTATATCTGCCAATTAGAGAAGAAGCAGTTTGAAGATATTTATTTTTTTATT
>CABUBX010000060.1 GCA_902489925.1 uncultured Lachnospiraceae bacterium
ACCATAACAGTAAAGTACATTCAAACAGATTGTCAATTAAAGTGAGTTATACTAGGAAAAATGATTATATTTATGCAACAGCAAAGCGTATTCCTGTAATGTTGGTGAATGGTTTTCTGAATGGTGAAAATATTTACTGTAATTTATCGGATGATTATGAAGCTTTTTATGAGGCTGCACTCAGGCTGATTCAAGAAGGCCGGCGTAAGATTTTGTTTTTATACAGAGAGATGACCTACAGCAGAAATAGAAAGTATGCAGGTTATTGCGATGCACTTAAAAATGCGGAAATTGCATATGATCCGGAGTTGGTGCTCAGAAGTAACAGTAAGATACAGGATACATGTGCAGCATTAAAAGCGTATTACAATAATCACAGAAATGATTTTGATGCTGTGCTGTCATGTGATGATGAGCTGGCTGTCGGGGCGCTGAAGTTTGCTCAGGAGATGAAGCTTGAGGTGCCGCGTAAATTATCAATTATCGGGTGCAATAATTCAGTTTTATCTATTTGCTGTGAACCGGAAATTTCTTCAGTTGATAATAAGTGTGAACTGCTTTGTGTCAATACTGTTAATATGCTTATGAGGGTTTTAAATGATGAGGAGGTATCGCAGAAGGTTATTGTATCAACAGAATATATTAAACGGGAGACAACAAAAAATTAATTGGTAAGGGGGTATCTAAATTGTGAGAAGTTTTATGGACAAAAATTTTATGCTTGAATCGGAAACAGCCGTGCGGTTGTACGAAAAGTATGCAAAGGATATGCCTGTGATAGACTATCATTGTCATATCAGTCCGAAGGAAATTTATGAAAATCGGCGATTTAAAAATATTACAGAGCTTTGGCTTGAGGGGGATCATTATAAATGGCGGCTTATGCGTTTTGCGGGTGTTGATGAATATTATATTACCGGTGCTGCGACAGCTTATGAAAAATTTTGTAAGTACGCTGAGGTTTTGCCGGAGGCTATTGGAAATCCGTTGTATCATTGGAGCCATATGGAGCTGAAAAAGTATTTTGGTTACAATGGGCTTTTAAATCGGGAGACAGCGAATGAGGTGTGGACGTTATGCAACCATATATTGACAGAAAAAGAACTTTCAGTCAGAGAAATTATTCGTCGATCCAATGTAGAAATTATCTGTACGACGGATGATCCGGCAGATGATTTAATGTGGCATCGCAAATTAAAGGAAACTGATATTGAAACAAAAGTGTATCCGGCATGGCGTCCGGATAAGCTGTTGAATATTGAACTTTCAGATTTTACTGATTATGTAAAGCGGTTTGGGGATGTGGCCGGCGAAAAGATTTGCTGTTGGGATTCTTTAAAAAATGCAATTTTAAAGAGGATGGATTATTTTGATGCAAATGATTGTGTTGTCAGCGACCACGGGCTTTTATATGTGCCTTATGAGGAATGCAGTGATAAGGAAGCCGATGCTATTTTAAAAAAGGCATTTAGAAAAGAACATTTAACATTGTCTGAGACTGAAAAATATAGGACAAAGCTTATGTTGTTCTTGGGCGCAGAGTACAGTAAGCGCCAGTGGGTAATGCAGCTGCATTATAGTTGTGAGAGGAATATAAATTCAGAACAATATGGCAAGCTGGGGGCAGATACAGGTTATGATTGTATTAGTAATTATGCACCATCCTATAAGCTGACGGCATTGCTTGATGCGTTGGCAGTGAAAGACAGACTTCCAAAAACAATTTTGTATTCTTTAAATCCATCAGATAATGCGGTTATTGATTCAATTATAGGCGGTTTTCAAAATGGGATGACTGCAGGGAAGATTCAGCATGGAAGCGCTTGGTGGTTTAATGATAATAAATCAGGTATGGAGATGCAGCTGATATCACTGGCGCAGCTTGGCGTGCTTGGAACATTTGTAGGGATGCTGACGGATTCCAGAAGCTTTTTATCATATACACGCCATGATTATTTCAGAAGAATATTATGCAATCTTTTGGGACGCTGGGTTGAAGCTGGAGAGTATCCGCAGGATGAAACGGCACTTGAGCGGGTTATCAGGGGGATTTCCCATGATAATGCCCAAAGCTACTTTGACTTTAAGTGATGAGGAGGAATGTTTCTAAATGGGAAGTAAAAGTGAAGCCGAGACGATTTTGCAGGTCAAAGGTCTAAAGAAACGCTACGGCAGCAATGAAGTATTAAAGGGTGTTGATATTGAAATTAAAAAAGGTGAGGTTATTGCAATTATCGGACCTTCCGGCTGCGGAAAAAGTACTTTTATACGCTGCCTGAATTTTTTAGAGCAGGCGGAAGATGGAGAGATTATTTATCACGGTCAGGATTTAAGAAAGCTGGATAAAAAGAAAAGGAATGAGGCGCTTAAAGCTGTCGGCATGGTTTTTCAGCAGTTTAATCTTTTTCCGCATAAGACAGTGATTGATAATATTACGATGGCGCCGCAGCTTGTGCAAAAGGTTTCAAAAGAGGAGAGCAGAAAAAAGGCAATGAAGTATTTAAGCCTTGTAAGGCTTGCTGAGAAGGCGGATAAGTATCCGTCAAATTTATCGGGCGGCCAACAGCAGCGTGTTTCGATTGCAAGAACATTATGTATGGAACCGGAATTAATTCTTTTTGATGAGCCGACATCTGCTTTGGATCCGGAAATGGTCGGAGAAGTTTTAGATGTTATGAAAACGCTGGCTGATGAAGGTATGACGATGGTTGTTGTTACCCATGAAATGGGGTTTGCAAGAGAGGTTGCCGATAGAGTTGTATTTATTAATGAAGGTGTTATTCAGGAAAATACAACGCCGAAGGAGTTTTTTGAGAATCCTAAAAACGAACGGCTAAAAGAATTTTTGAGCAAGATGCTGTAAAGCAAATTTATAAAACTAAAGCTAGGAGGAGAACAATGAGTTTAGTAAAGGTTGCAAAACGAAAGGAAGTTGTCTTTGATTATGTGGATGGTTATGCAAGGACAGAAGTATTAAAGGGGGAATCAGAGCAGGCAAAATTCTTTAGATGCGCGCTTAAACCGGGTGTTTCAGTAAAGCCGGAATTGTATACGACAAAAGAGCATACACAGGTATTTATATTTTTAAAGGGAAAAGGCTATGTTGTGACACCGAATAAAGGCTTTAATATTGAAAAAGAGGCAGCTGTATTTGTGCCGGATTATGATACGGAAGCTTTTGAAATTGTCTGTGCGGCTGATGCGAAAGAGCCTTTGGAATATATCCATATTATTACAGAGCTTAATGATTATGATAAACACTGCCTGTATGCTTCTAAAATGCGCCTTCCGAGATTTAGAAACATTTCTGATGGATGGAATTATTATGAAGATTTTAAAGATGAAGGTATTCAGTCAAAAATGCTTTTAGAGCATCGGAATCTCGGCCGTGTATCCTGCGGGGCGGTGCTTGGAGATGGTCCTTCTAAAGTAGGACAGCATATACACGATGCGCTCAGTCAGTGGTATATTATGCTTCCGGGTTCAAAGATGACTTATACAGCCGGAGATGAATCTGTTGTATTAGAGGGCGGAGATATAAGCTATACGCCGACAGGCTATTATCACGGAACAACAGTTGCTGAGGGGGATAAGCTTGATTATTTATGGTTTGAAATGGTTTTGGAAGCTTATCCGGGTGAAATTGAATAATTGCTAAATGGAGGAAATAAAAAATGTCATTTGTTAAAGTGTCAAGAGGTGCAGATATTGTTTATAACTATGATGAAAATGGGGTTGCAAGAGTTCCGATACTTATCGGTGAATGCAAAGACTGTGAGCTTGAACGTATTTCTATAAAACCGGGATGTTCGTGGACACCTGAGGTTTATAAACTTGAAGAACATAACCAGGTTTTTTTGTTTGTTGATGGTGAGGGTTATGTAAGGACACCGAGAAAAATCTATAATATTAAAGAGGTTTCTGTATTTGTTCCGGAATTTGACAAGGAAAGATTTTCGATTCATTGTGCCGAGAAATCTAAAAAACCGCTATATATTGTTCACGCAGTATCTGAAATTGCAGAATATGATATTCAGTGTCTGAAGCATGCAAGAATGTCGCTCCCAAGATTCAGAGGTTTGTCAGAGGCATGGCTTTATAAGGAATTTAATACAGCGGAAAATGTTCAGCAGATTACATTGTTAGAGCATCGTAATTTAGGACGTCTTTCTATGGGAGCAACAATTGATGACGGCCCTACAGAGGTAGGAACGCATATTCACAATGAACTTGAACAGTGGTATATCACACTTCCGGGTGCCGAGTTTACATATTTCGCAGAGCATGACGGCGAAAAGGAAGAAATTCATGTGACATCAGGTGATATTACGTTCACACCTCACGGTTCTCACCACGGCAGCGTATGCAAGGAGGGTGAGGCATTCAGATATGTTTGGTTTGAACTTTGTACAGACGGATATCCGGGAGATTTGGCATAGACAATGAAAAATTTTGAGCTTTTGGGAAGTAATGCGCCATATATCCGATATCCGCTTGAACATTTCTTTGATGTACAGAAGAAGCTTGGAGTAAAGAATATAGATTTTGTTCTTCAGGCACCGCATATTTATATTGACAGTAGCAAAACGATTGGTACAGAGAAGGTAAAGCGGCTTATGTTTGAAAATAAGATGAAGATTTTGTCTGTAACAGTATGTCCGTACCGGTATACGATTTGTGCCGCTCAACATTCGGTGCAAGCAGAAAAATCCAAAGCTTATTTCAGACAATGCATTTTAACGGCAGAGATTTTAGAAGCAAATTATATATGTATGACGGCAGAAGGCGGATGCTTTGACAAAAACAAAGATGAGATGCTTGCATATGCAGTCGAAAATCTAAATGAGCTTGCAGTATTTGCGAAAATGCATCATGTGACTTTGCTGTTGGGAACTGCATTTGGTCCGGACTGTCCTGAAAATGCCGCATCTCCTGTGCTGTGCACGATGGATGATGTCCGATATGTGATGGATAGAGTCGACGGGCTGGGGCTTTATGCAGATACAGAAGTTATCAGTACGGCAGGAGAGACAATTCGCGACTGGCTCACTGAGTTTGGAGATGATATAAAACTGATTCGCATGACAGATGGGAATTATCATGGATACCGAGCGTGGGGAGATGGCTGCCTGCCTTGTTCAAAATATGTGAAAAAAATAGAAAAATCCGGTTGGAATGGGATTATTTCATTGCAGATACCGGGCGGATATTATTTGGAAAATGCAGAAATTGCAGATCAAAAAAACCGTAGCTATATTAAGAAAGTGACAGGGTGGTAATGAATGGCATCAATTAAAAGAGAACAGCTTGTTGCGATGAATCAACATTATAGGCGCTTTTCTTTAGACTATTTTTTGGATTGTCAGGAAAGAATCGGATTTAAAAATATTGAACTTTGGTGCGGTGCCTCTCATTTTTATGTGGATGCTGACGGTTATGAAGCTTGTGGACCGCTGAAGAAAAAATTGAGAGCACATAGACTTAAAGTCGTATCGGTGACAATACCGAGCTGTGCATACCAATATCAGTATTCTTCTCAGGAAAAGGAAATTTTTGAGCAGAGTTTTAAGTATTTTTCAAATGGCATTGAAATTGCCTCAGAGCTTGGTGCCGACAGGATTGTTGTGAATTCTGGTTGGGGATATGTTGATGAAGATAAATCAGAAATGTGGAAACGTTCTGTACATCAACTTCGACGGATGGCCGAAAAGGCGCAGCAGTATGATGTCGTATGTGTTATGGAATCTATGAAGTGCGATGAGACAAATATTGTCAATAGCCTTGAATCAGCTCAAAGAATGTATGAAGCGGTTAATCACCCGAATTTAAAGATGATGATTGATTCGATTGCGACAGGTGCAGCGGGGGAAACGTTGGAGGACTGGTTTGATACGTTTGGTGAAAACCTTATCCATATGCATTTTTTGGACGGTAATCCTTATGTACATCAGGTGTGGGGTGACGGCAACACATCACTAGAAAATCAGCTTAGAATACTGAATGCAAGAAATTTCAAAGGATATTTGGTGCAGGAAATTGCCGATGAAAAATATTTTGTAAATCCTTATGCGGCGGATATAAGAAATATGAGGGTATTAGAAAGATTTATTGAGGAGGATTAAGCAATGAAAAAAATAGCTAAAAGATCTATAGTAGCATGTGTGGCAGCAATGATGGCATTTGCCTTGACGGCATGTTCGGGAAGTCCGGAAACAAAAGAAACACAAAAACCGCAGACGGAAGGTCAGTCAGAGCAAAAAACAGATGCTTCGGGCGCTGATGATTCTTTGCAGAAAGTTTTAGATGCAGGGAAGCTTGTTGTAGGCGCAGAGGGCAATTGGGAGCCGTATGTTTTCCATAATGAGAACGGTGAATTAGATGGCTTTGAAGTTGCGATGGCCGGTGAAATTGCAAAGAAGCTTGGTGTTGAGCTTGATATGGCCAATAATATTGCAGATTCTTGGGATGGCGTTTTGGCAGGACTTGATGCAGAAAGATATGATGTGGTTATATGCGGCTGTGCCCCGACACCGGAGAGAAAGGACATTTATACGGTTTCAGAGCCGTATGGCGAACAGCTGATAGGGCTTGTTGTTAAAAAGGATAATGAGGCAATTAAAGGATTTGAAGATTTAAAGGGGAAGACATCAGCGAATTCATTGTCATCCAGTGCAGGAAATATTGCAAGAAGCTATGGCGCAGAGCTTGTCGAAGCTTCACTTGAACAGGGGATGCTTTTAATTCAACAGGGACGTGCAGATTGTACGATTAATGATGCTGCATCAATTAACGCGTATTTAAAGGCAAATCCGGATTCTGATGTAAAAATTGCTGCTTATTACGAACCTGAAAATGCTTATGAAACTCAGTCTGCAGTGTTAATGCGTAAGGGAAGCGACGAACTGTGTAAAGCAATTAATAAAGCCATTGAAGAAATTATTGCCGAGGGAACAGCAAAAGAACTTGCTGTAAAATATTTTGGTGAAGATTTTGCAGATAATGTGACTTTATATAAATAAGAGTCTAGTGGACAGGGAAGAAATGTAAAATGATAAAATGAGGCAGACGGCAGGCAATGCCTGCCGTCTGTCTGACAGGAGGTAAAGACATTTATGGGAGAAACACTACAGTTAGTTACGGAATCATTTATGCCGATGGTGATTGCAGGCTTTAAATATTCGATTCCGATGATGCTTATTTCTTTTTTTCTTGGACTTCTTTTAGCCTTGCTTGTTGCTCTTGGCAGAATGTCAAGATTTAAACCGCTTTCGGCTCTTTGTGCGTTTTATGTATGGATTATTAGAGGAACGCCGCTGTTGGTTCAGTTATTCATTATTTTTTATGGACTTCCAAGTGTCGGTATTGTGTTTTCGCCGTTTGTATCGGCAATTATTGGACTGACAATTAGTCAGGGTGCCTATAATTCAGAGGTTATCAGAGGTGCGCTGACCGGTATTCCCAAAGGACAGCACGAGGCACCGTATGCCCTTGGAATGACAAAATTTCAGACATTGATTCATGTGATTATTCCTCAGGCTGCATTAACAGCTGTTCCGGCTTTAGGTAATTCTTTTATAAGTTTATTAAAGGATACATCTTTGACTTCGGTGCTCACTGTTCAGGAAATTTTTATGGTAGCAAAGCAGATTTCGGCAATTCAGTATAAGCCGTTGATTTTATATATTGAAGCAGCCTTTGTATATTTAGTATTCAGTACATTTTTAACATGGGTACAGACAAAGCTTGAAAAGAGATTAGGAAAACATCTTGTAGCGGAGGTGGAGTGATAAGTTATGCAGATGACATTAAGATGGTACGGCAGCTCGTATGACACTGTGACTTTAGAACAAATTCGTCAGATACCGGGCGTGAAAGGTGTAATTACAACACTTTATGATACGGCACCGGGAGATGTGTGGTCTCAGGAGAAAATTCATCAGCTTAAGATGGAGGTTGAAGCAGAGGGGCTTAAGATAGCAGGCATTGAAAGTGTGAATGTTCATGAAGCGATTAAGGCGGGACTTCCTGAACGTGAACAATATATTGAAAATTATATTGCGACATTAGAAAATTTGGGGAAAGAAGATATTCACCTTGTTTGCTATAATTTTATGCCGGTTTTTGACTGGACGAGAACAGAGCTTGCGAGGGTGCGTGCTGACGGTTCGACAGTACTTGCATATACACAGGCTGCCGTAGATGCAGTTAAACCTGAGCGAATGTTTGATACAATTGCGGGAGATATGAATGGCACTGTAATGCCGGGATGGGAACCTGAACGGATGGCGCATGTCAGGGAAGCATTTGAATTGTATAAATCTGTTGATAGTGAAAAGCTTTTTGAAAATCTTGTATATTTCCTTGAACGGATTATGCCTGTATGCAATAAATATGATATCCACATGGCAATTCATCCGGATGATCCAGCATGGCCTGTTTTTGGTCTTCCAAGAATTATTATAAATAAAGAAAATATTATGCGTCTTATGAAGGCTGTTGATAATCCACATAATGGAGTGACATTTTGTTCGGGTTCTTACGGGACAAATCTTGAAAATAATCTTCCGGAAATGATTCGTGCTTTAAAGGGAAGGATTCATTTTGCTCATGTGCGTAATCTGAAATTTAATTCATCGGATGATTTTGAGGAAGCAGCACATTTGTCTTCAGATGGTACGTTTGACATGTATGAAATTATGAAAGCACTGTATGATATAGGATTTGATGGACCGATACGGCCGGATCATGGTCGTATGATTTGGGGTGAGAAGGCGATGCCGGGTTATGGATTATACGACAGGGCGCTTGGTGCAGCTTATTTAAACGGACTTTGGGAAGCAATTGAAAAAGGAGAGAAGGTAAGTGAGATTAAATCATGAAGATATTGTTAACTTTCGGCAGCAGTGGCTTCTAAAGGGTTACAGTTTGCCGGAGTATTCAAGAGAAGCAATGATAGAAAAAACAAAGGCAGCACCGGTATGGATTCATTTTGGCAATGGCAATATTTTTAGAGCTTTTCAGGCCAATATTGTCCAGGAGCTTTTAAATGAAAATATTATGGAAACAGGATTGATTGCGGCAGAAGGATATGATGAAGAAATTATAGAAAATATAAGCAGACCACATGATGATTATAGTATTTTAGTGACATTAAAGGCGGATGGGAATGTTGAGAAAACAGTAATTGGTAGTGTGGCAGAAACTTTGATATTAGACTGCAATAAAGAAAATGAGTTTGTACGGCTTAAAGAGATTTTTAGTGCAGATACACTTCAGATGGCGTCTTTTACAATTACAGAAAAGGGTTATAAGCTTACAGATGCTGTTGGCAATATTGACGATACCGTAAGTGCTGATTTTAAAACTGGTCCAGAACAGCCGAAAAGTTATATTGGAAAAGTGACGGCGCTATTGTATGCACGGTTCAAAGCTGGTGGAAAACCAATTGCTATGGTAAGCATGGACAATTGTTCTCATAATGGAGATAAACTGCAAGAAGCTGTTTTACAGTTTGTAAAAGCATGGACGGCGGCAGGCTTTTGTGAACCGGCTTTTGCAGATTATGCCAGTAGCCGTGATAAGGTTTCTTTTCCCTGGACAATGATTGATAAAATTACACCTCGTCCAGATAATGCTGTGATGGAAATTCTCAAAAGCGATGGAATTGAAGCAATATCTCCGGAGGTGACATCTAAGCATACGTATATTGCGCCGTTTGTTAATGCAGAAAAACCCCAGTATCTTGTCATAGAAGACAATTTTCCTAACGGTCGTCCGCCGCTTGAAAAAGCTGGGGTTATATTTACAGACAGAGAAGCGGTCGAAAAAACAGAGAAGATGAAGGTATGTACTTGTCTTAATCCGCTACATACAGCGTTGGCAGTTTTTGGATGCCTGTTAGGTTATAAGAAAATATCGGATGAGATGAATGATGTTTGCCTTAAAAAACTTGTATCTAAAATAGGTTATGATGAGGGGTTACCTGTTGTTATTCATCCGGGTATTATAGATCCGAAAGATTTTATTGATGAGGTTATATATGAGAGAATACCAAATCCTTTTATGCCGGATACGCCTCAGCGAATAGCAACAGATACTTCGCAAAAAATGGGTGTTCGCTTTGGGGAGACAATTAAAGCGTACATGGCTAAGGAAGATAAAGAGGCGGAAAGTCTTCAGATGATACCGCTTGTGATTGCGGGGTGGCTGAGATATTTGATGGGCATTGACGATGAAGGCAAAGACTTTGAAGTCAGTCCGGATCCTTTGTATGGGACATTAAAGACATATGTTTCAGATATAAAGCTTGGAAATAATGAGCTTTTTGATTTAAAGGAAGCAATTATACCTGTGTTGACAAATACACATATTTTCGGAGTGAATCTTTATGAAGCGGGACTTGGAGAAAAAATCACAGCATATTTTTTAGAATTGACAGCAGGTAAAGGTGCGGTGAGAAGAACGCTTGAAAAGTATGTGGGAGAAATGTGAGAATATGGAAAATAAAGTGATATTTAAAGACTTAGAAAATGCAGGCGTTGTTCCGGTTATTGTTTTGGAAGATGTCTCTTGTGCCCTGCCGTTGGCCAAGGCTTTAAAAGATGGTGGCATTTATTGTGTGGAGATTACTTTCAGAACAAATGCGGCCGCGGCATCAATTAGGGCAATTGCCAACGCTTATCCGGAGATGCTTGTTGGTGCAGGAACAGTGCTGACAGCAGCTCAGGCAGCTGAGGCAATTAAAGCTGGGGCAAAATTTATTGTGACACCTGGATATAGTCGGGAGGTCGTGGATTATTGCATTAAACAAAATTTTCCGGTGATTCCGGGCTGCATGGATACTTATACAATACAGCTTGCGCTTGCGGCGGGTATTAAGGTTATCAAGTTTTTTCCGGCAGAAGCAGCTGGTGGTATAAAAATGCTGAAGGCGCTTTCTGCACCATATAAAATGATTAAATTTATGCCAACCGGAGGAATTAATGAAAATAATATCCGGGATTACTTAAGCCTAGACAATGTGATTGCCTGTGGTGGAAGTTGGATAGCAGAATCAGAATTAATTGCGCGTAAAGCGTATGATGAAATTACACTGCGTGCAAAAAATGCAGTAATATGTGTATGTGATGCCCGGAAGAAAAGAGCGTGTGATGGATAAAAAAACATTATTAATCGGAGAACCTATGGGATTATTTATTGCCTGCGAAGAAGGCAGACTAAGCGATATTAGTAATTATAATTTTGCTGTTGCGGGGGCAGAATTAAATGTTGCCGTCGGGATGGCTCGCCTTGGGCAAAAGGTAGGTTATTATACAAAGCTTGGAGATGATCCTTTTGGCAGGCGTGTACTTGAAGTGCTCAGAAAAAATAAGATTTCAACAGAGTTGATTATGATATCGAAAGAGAGACCGACGGGAATGATGCTTAAATCAAAGGTTTCAGAAGGTGATCCGGATATATTTTATTTTAGAAAGAACTCAGCAGCGTCAACGATAAATACGGATGATATTATGGCATTGGACTTGGAAGGATATCATGCAGTACATATGACAGGGATTACACCAGCTATTTCAGAGAGTGCTAAGGAAGCTATGTTTGCGCTGCTTCGACGCGTGAAAAATAGAGGGATGCGGCTGTCGTTTGATCCAAATCTCCGTCCGATGCTTTGGCAGGATCTAAAAAGTATGAGAGAAACCATTCATAGTATTGCGTTTCAAAGTGATTTATTTTTGCCAGGAATTAAAGAGGTAGTGCAGTTGACAGGTATTTTAGAACCGGAGGCAGCGGCAGAATTTTATTTAAGCAGAGGTGTTCGTGCAATTGTCATAAAGCTTGGTGCTAATGGGGCTTATTATGATGATGGTAGTGAACGTGGCTATGTGCCAGGATATAAAATAGACAAAATTATTGATACGGTAGGCGCTGGTGATGGATTTGCCGCAGGTGTTTTAAGTGGACTAGTATAACTCACTTTAATTGACAATCTGTTTGAATGTACTTTACTGTTATGGT
>CABUBX010000061.1 GCA_902489925.1 uncultured Lachnospiraceae bacterium
AAGCTTTCATGGCTTAAAACACTGGCAGATAAGTTAAGCTTTTATAAAATCAACCAGCTTCAGCTTTACGTTGAACATACATATCTTTTCGCAGGCTTAAGCGAGCTGTGGCGGGATGATACACCGCTGACGGCAGAGGAGATTATGGAACTTGATGCCTACTGTGCACAAAGAGGCATTGAGCTTGTCCCATCGCTTTCAAGCTTCGGGCATCTCTACAAGCTGATGTCCACAAAGCAGTTTAGAGGTCTTTGTGAGCTTGAGGATGCGGGACGTGAACCGTTTGGCCTGATTTCAAGAATGGAACATCATACAATCAATGCGACGGATGAAAAAGCGGCAGCTTTGATTAAGAGTATGATATCGGAGTTTATGACACTTTTTTCCTCGCGTAAGTTCAACATATGTGCGGATGAAACCTTTGATTTGGGCAAAGGAAAAAATAAAGCTCAGGCTGAAGCCGAAGGTGTGGCATCACTCTATGTGCCATATGTAAAGCAATTGTGTGAATTTCTTGTGGCAAATGGCAAGATACCGATGCTTTGGGGCGATGTGATGCTTAAATTCCCGCATCTTTTAAAGGAATTGCCGGAGGAAACAATCTGTCTTAACTGGGGCTATGACAGAAGACAGACCGAGGATTCTACAAAGGCCTATGCCGAGGTCGGCGCAAAACAGTATGTGTGCCCGGGTGTTTGCGGATGGAACCAGTTTGTCAATTTACAGGAATATTCTTATGATAATATTTTCAGAATGAGCAGCTACGGTATCAAATACGGATGCATCGGTCTTTTAAATACAGACTGGGGTGATTTCGGTCATATTAATCATCCGGCATTTAGTATTGCAGGAATTATTTACGGGGCTGCGGCATCATGGAACAGAAGTGATTTTCCTGATTATGAAACAATCAATAAAGAAATTTCTGTACTTGAGTACGGTGACAGAAGCGGCAAATTATTAAGTATTACAGGCAATCTTGCAATGCAGGACAGTTTTGGCTGGCGTACGGCAGTTTACTTTAAAGAACGTTGGCAGGGACTTGATAATGGGACACTTAGGGAGAAGATGTTTGAGGAACAAAAACACCTTGCAGAATGGGAAGATAGGAATGCTGTAATTGAGCAGTGCAGCTGTGAATTGAAGCAATGTATGGCATCAATGGCGCCGGCAGACAGAGCAGCCGTTTATCCGTATCTTATTGCAGCAGACGGTATGAAGATTTTTAACAGTATCGGTGCTGTAATTCTTGAACATATTCAAGGAAAAACAGATAGTGACAAAAATAACAGACTTGCAGAAAAATTGGAGACATGGTACTATCATTATCGCAGATTATGGCAGACAGTGAGTAAAGAATCCGAGCTTTACCGTGTCAGCGAAGTCATTTTCTGGTATGCAGATTATTTAAGGACATTAGTGTAGGCAAGAAACTTAAAAGACATCAAAAATAATCAGGAGGTAAATCGTATGTGGTTTATTGATAAGAGAATCCAAGTCATTTGTGACGAGCTTAAAAAATTAATGACTGTAAAGAATATGCCGATGGAAAATATTCTTTACAAAGAAGGTCGTTTTTTCTACCCGTCAGAGGCAGAAAATGACGGTACACAGTGGAAAGATTTCCAGCCGAAGACAATGAAGTGGTATGGTCCGGACAAGCATTACTGGTTCAGAGTGGATTATACAGTGCCGGAGGAATTGGCAGGAAAGACACTTCGTCTTCATGTAAAAACACAGATTGAAGAATGGGATGATGCAAAGAATCCGCAGTTCTTATTATTTGTCAATGGTGAGGCAACACAGGGACTTGATATGAATCACCGTATTGTCCATCTGACAAATGAAGCTGTTGCCGGAACAACATGGCGTTTTGATTTCCAGGCATACACAGGAATTTTACATTCCGAATTTGATATGATTATGGAAATGCAGGAAGTAGACAGAGAAATTGAACGTCTCTACTACAATTTAATTGTGCCGTTACAGGCATTTACGCGTATGGATAAGGATGATAAGGTTCGCATGGATATTGAGACTGTGCTCAATGACACAATCAATCTTTTAGACCTTAGAACACCTTACTCAGCAGCTTTTAACGAGAGTGTGAAGGCAGCCAATGCTCATATTGAGAAAGCTTTATACGAAGATATGGCAGGCTACAGTGATGTGATTGCCACATGTATCGGTCATACACATATCGACGTTGCATGGTGGTGGACTGTTGAGCAGACAAGAGAAAAGGTTGCGAGAAGCTTTTCTACAGTGCTTAAATTGATGGATGAGTTCCCGAATTACAAGTTTATGTCCAGCCAGCCTCAGCTTTATGTATTCTTAAAAGAGCGTTACCCTGAGCTTTATGCGAAGATTAAAGAGCGCGTGAAAGAAGGACGCTGGGAGCCTGAGGGCGGTATGTGGCTTGAGGCTGATACAAACCTGACTTCCGGTGAATCTTTGGTTCGTCAGTTCCTCTACGGCAAGAAGTTCTTTAAGGACGAGTTTGATGCGGACTGTAAGGTATTATGGCTGCCTGACGTATTCGGTTATTCAGGTGCGCTGCCTCAGATTATGAAGCGAAGCGGCATTGATTATTTTATGACAACAAAGCTTGCATGGAATCAGGTAGACAAGATGCCTTATGATACATTTATGTGGAAGGGTATTGATGGCACACCGATTTTCACGCATCTTGTGACAACACTCGGTGTTGGACAAAGTACTGATGATTTCTTTACAACATACAACGGCATGCTTCATCCGGACGCATTAATGGGCGGTTGGACAAGATATCAGAATAAAGATATCAACAACGATATTTTAATCAGCTACGGCTACGGTGACGGCGGCGGCGGCCCTACAAGAGAGATGCTTGAGACATCTAAGCGTATGGAAAAGGGTATCAAGGGACTTCCAAAGGTACGTCAGGAATTTTCACGCAATTACTTCGACGAGTTATATGACCGCGTAAAGGATAACAGAAGACTTCCTGTATGGGAAGGCGAGTTGTATTTTGAATACCACAGAGGTACATATACTTCTATGGCAAGAAATAAACGCTCAAACAGAAAGAGCGAAATCTTAATGATGGATTTAGAGCTTTTATCACTGCTCGCTTCATGGCAGGGCGTTGAATATGATAAAGCGGCTATGGATAAGATGTGGACAACAATTCTTCTGAATCAGTTCCACGATATTCTGCCGGGTTCATCCATCCATGAGGTTTATGAGGTGACAAAGAAAGAATATGCCGAGCTTTGGGAACAGGGCATGGCGATGATTTCCGAGCGCATTGCCGCACTTGTAGGTGAGGGCGAGGCTGTCACAGTATTTAACACACTTGGTTTTGACAGAAATGATATTGTAAGTCTTCCTGAAAATGTCAGCGGTGCACTCGCAGATGAGGAAGGACATATTTACCCTGTTCAGACAGCCGGCGGCAAGAAGGTTGCCTATGTTCACGGACTTCCTTCTAAGGGGTATAAATCCTTTAAGGTCGTTGAAAATGCAGAGCAAGAGATTCCGTTTACAAGAAACGGCAACAGTCTTGAAACACCGTTCTATTCTGTAACTTTCGATGAAAACGGTCTCTTTACTTCTGTTTTTGATAAGAAGAATGACAGAGAGATTTTACAGGATAATAAGAAGGGCAACCTCTTTACAATGTATGAGGATAAGCCAATCTACTATGATAACTGGGATATTGATATTTTCTATACAGAAAAGAAGTGGGATGCCGAGCAGCTTGAAAATATGACATGGGAGATGGGTCCCGTATGTACAGTTATTGAGCAGGAAAGAAGAATCAGCAATTCCTTAATCCGTCAGAAAATCTATTTCTACGCAGATTCTGCGAGAATTGATTTCGAGACATATGTTGACTGGAAAGAGCATCAGCATCTGCTCAAAGTGAATTTCCCTGTTGATATTCATACAGACGAGGCAAGCTTTGATGTACAGTTTGGTAACCTTACGAGAAAGGTTCATACAAATACAAGCTGGGATATGGCACGTTTTGAGTCCTGCGGACAGAAATTTATGGATTTATCTGAAGGACATTACGGTGTCAGCCTCTTAAATGACTGCAAGTACGGTCATTCTGTGAAGGATTCCGTAATGGCGCTGACATTGATTAAATCAGGTATTGAGCCAAATCCGGTGACAGACCAGGAGGAACATTTCTTCACATACGCAATCTATCCTCATGCAGGCAACTTACGTGACTGTGATACAGTTGAGGAAGCTTACCGCTTAAACTTCCCGGCGTATGCAAAGGCCGGTGCAAAAGCAGGTGCATCTGAATCATTACTTCGCACAGATAAGAAGAATGTCATGATTGAGACAGTCAAGGAAGCAGAGGATAACAGCGGTCTTATTGTACGTGTTTACGAATATGAAAATACAAAGACAAAGGCTGCACTTACATTTGGTATGGGCAAGGAAATTGTATCTGTCACAGAATGTAACCTTATGGAAGAACCTGAGACAGAAATGGCACATACAAATGACAGCTTTGAATTTGTGATTAAGCCGTTTGAGGTAAAAACTTTTAAAGTTGTTTTAAAGTAAAATAGTCTGGTGAACAAATAGAAATTATGAGAAAATATATGGATAGCAGTCTTCCGCCCAAAGCTCGGGCGGAGGAACTGTTGAAATTAATGACGATTCGGGAAAAAGCCGGACAGTTAAATCAACGGCTGTATGGCTTTAATGCTTATGTAAAAAAAGATGGCAATGTTGAGCCGTCGGAAGAATTTAAAGAAGAAGTTGCGCGTTTTGGCGGCTTGGGCGCATTATATGGTCTTTATCGTGCGGACCCATGGTCGGGCAGAGATTATGAAACCGGTCTTTGCGGCAAAGAGGCTGTCAAAGCCTATAACACGCTGCAAAAATATGTGATTGAACATTCAAGACTGGGTATTCCGATGCTTTTATCGACAGAGTGTCCTCACGGTCACCAGGCCTTAGACGGGTATTTACTGCCGGTAAATTTAGGGCTTGGGGCAACCTTTAATCCTGAGCTTGTCGGTGAAGCTTACAGTATATGCGGACGTCAGATGAAGGCGCTCGGCGTGGATTTGGCGCTGATTTCCATGCTGGATGTTTTGCGTGACCCAAGATGGGGCAGAAGTGAGGAATGTTTTGGTGAAGACCCTTATCTTTCTGCCTGTATGGCTAAGGCTGTGACTAAGGCAGTGACAGAAGCCGGTGTTGATGTTGTGGCAAAGCATTTTGCGGCTCAGGGCGAGACAACCGGCGGAGTGAATGCTTCTGCTGCCCGAATTGGAAAGCATGAGCTTTATGATATTCATTTTCCTGCGATGGCAGCAGCCGTCAAAGCAGGGGCAAAAGGTGTGATGGCTGCTTATAATGAAATTGACGGTCTGCCATGTCATGCCAATGATTGGCTGCTTTGCGATGTGCTGCGGGATGAGATGGGCTTTGACGGTATTGTCATGGCTGACGGCTTTGCCGTAGACAGGCTTGAGATTTTAGGACTTGACGCCGTCGGCTGCGGGGCTAAGGCGCTTTCTTCCGGTGTCGACGTTTCACTTTGGGATGAGGGCTTTACTCATCTTGAGAGCGCACTTGAGCGCGGACTGATATCTGAAAAGCGGCTTGATGAGGCTGTACTTCGTGTGCTGACGATGAAGTTTGAGCGTGGACTTTTTGATAAGCCTTACATTGAGGAGAGCAGAGAAATTTTAAGCGTGCCGGAGGATGAAGCAAATCTTGAGCTGGCAAGAGAAGGCGCCATACTTCTTAAAAACGAAGACAACCTTCTTCCGCTTTCTTTGAAGCAGCCGATGACTGTCGGTGTTTTCGGTGAAAACAGCCGTGATATTTATCATCAGCTTGGCGATTATACGCCGCCGGTAAAGGTTGGAGAGACAACTTTAGCGGGCATAACCGCCATAGCGGCAAATACGCCTGTGAAGGTCGTATGCTCGGAGGAGGATTGTCCAAAGAAAGCTGCGGCACTGGCGGCTGAATGTGATGTGGCAGTGCTTGTTTTGGGCGGAAGCTCAAGCCGTTTTAATTCAGTCTCGTTTGATAAAAACGGCGCAGCTATTGTAAACGGCTTGTCAACAATGGACTGCGGCGAAGGTGTTGATTTATCAGACCTTAAATTGCCGAAGGCTCAGCTTGAATTGGCAGATGCCGTTTTTTCCTCGGCAAAAAAAGTTGTCACAGTCATCATTGCCGGGCGTCCGTATGATATTTCAGAGCTTGATAAGCGCACCAAGGCACTTCTTTATAGCTTTTATCCGGGACCTAAAGGCGGCAGGGCACTGGCTGAAATTATTTTCGGAGAAGTATGTCCATCAGGAAGACTTCCCGTATCGCTGCCAAAATCAGCCGACAGGCTTCCGGCTTACTATAATTACAGAGCTTCCTATGAAGCGATGCATTATTGTAACGGCGAAGATGGGCCGCTTTATTGTTTTGGTGACGGTTTGGGGTATGCGGAGGCGCAATACAGCCACTTTGAGGTGACAGATTATTCGCCGCAGGAAGGTCTGACTGTAAGAATGACAGTTTCCAATGAAACAGACAGTCCGGTTTGGGCAGTACCGATGCTTTATATAAGAAGATACGGGACGCCAATCGTACCGCGGACAAAAGAGCTGAAGGGCTTTGCAAAGCTTTATCTTGAAGCTTACGGTAAGCAGCAGGTGCAAATCAAGGTGACACCGCAAATGCTGTACATGTATGACCATCGCATGCAGTACGGTTTGAATATGACCTCGATGGAAATTAAAGTATGTGACGGCAGAAGACAGCTTTGGTCGTCTGAAGTTAAATTTTAATGACGGGTATTATAAACCTGTCGGAATGGGAGTTTTGTGAAAATGGAAAAACAATATTTGAAAGAGGGATGGAAGCTTCACTGGCAAAACAGACTTCTTGAGACAGAGGTACCATTTTCGGTATACAGTGATTTGTTAAAACACGGTGAAATTGAAGACCCGTATTTTAGAGATAATGAAAAAGAGGCGCTTCCGCTTTCAAAGGAAGACTATACATATGAAACAGTGTTTGATGCTTCCGCCGATGTGTTAAACAGCAACCGTATATGGTTGAGGTTTGACGGTGTGGATACACTGGCAGATGTTACATTAAACGGAGTGCTTCTCGGAAATACTTATAACATGCACAGGGAATGGGAGTTTCCTGTAAAGGACATCCTTA
Source organism: uncultured Lachnospiraceae bacterium (assembly GCA_902489925.1). GTDB lineage: Bacteria > Bacillota > Clostridia > Lachnospirales > Lachnospiraceae > Scybalocola_A. The sequence continues at coordinate 7,192 of CABUBX010000061.1, forward strand.
AAGAAAAGGACAATAAACTTGAAATTTATTTCCATTCGCCAATGGTTTATATGGAAGAACAGTTAAAGCTTCAGGGTGCAATTCCATGTAATACAGATACGCTGGACGGCTTTCCTTATCTTAGAAAGTCCAACTGTATGTCCGGTTGGGACTGGGCGCCTAAGCTTCCTGATATGGGACTTTTCAGAGATGTGTACCTGATTGGTATGAATGAAGACAGAATATTGGATGTGCTTGTGCGTCAGAAGCATGAGAATGGTACGGTAGAGCTTCATTTTGATGTCAATACATGCAAAAAGGCGCATGGCGCCAGCTCTGAATACAAAGTGACGGTTACTGCACCGGACGGCAAAGTATTTACAGAAGAAAACAGTCCTGAAACAATGCTCATTACAGAGCCGATGCTTTGGTGGCCGAGAGGCTATGGTGAGCAGTATTTATATACAGTAAAAGTTGAAGTTCTCCATGACGGACAGACAGAGGATGTGTGGGAAAAACGCATCGGTCTTCGCACAATGGGCATGAAGATAGAAAAGGATGAGTGGGGCGAAAGCTTTGCCCATGAGGTCAATGGTGTAGCCATTTTTGCCATGGGTGCTGACTATATTCCCGAGGATTGTCTTCTTCCAAACAGAAGTGAAGCAAAGACAAGACTTCTTCTCGAACAGTGTGCCGAAGCAAATTATAATTGCCTGAGAGTCTGGGGCGGCGCTTTTTATCCGGATGACTACTTCTTTGATATTTGTGATGAGCTGGGCTTTCTCGTATGGGAGGATTTAATGTTTGCCTGCTCAACTTATCTTTTAACAGAGGAATTTGAGGCGAATATTACAGTTGAAATCGAGCAGAATATAAGAAGAATCCGCCATCACGCCTGCCTTGGCTTATGGTGCGGAAACAATGAGATGGAGGGCATGATTGTTGAAGGCTACACAACAGACCCGCATCTTCTCGGCGATTATACAAGAATGTACAGCTATGTCATTCCGAAAATCGTAAAACGTGAGGACCCGGATGCTTTCTATTGGCCGTCAAGCCCATCCTCAGGCGGAGATTTTGATGACCCTCAGGATGAGACGAGAGGCGATGCCCATTACTGGCAGGTATGGCATGGCTACAAGCCGTTTACAGAGTATAGAAAGCACAATTTCAGATACTGCTCAGAGTTTGGTTTTGAATCAATGCCGGCGATGAAAACTATCGAAAGCTTTACATTGCCGCAGGACCGAAATCTGTTCTCTTATGTGATGGAGAAACATCAGAGAAGCGAAAACGGCTCTGCAAAGATGATGGTTTATATGGCACAGTACTTCCCGTATCCGAAGGACTTATCCCACCTTGTCTATGCTTCTCAGCTGATGCAGGCGCAGGCGATGCGCTATGCGGTAGAGCATTGGAGACGTCACAGAGGTCAGTGTATGGGCGCTGTTGTATGGCAGTTAAATGACTGTTGGCCGGTATCCTCATGGTCTTCTATTGACTACTTTGGACGCTGGAAAGCGCTGCATTACTTTGAACGCCGTTTCTTTGCACCGGTGATGGTTTCCTGTCATGAGGAAAGCTTGCTTTCCCAGAATCCGTACGTCAACTGCCGTCCGTTTGATGTTGAAAAGAGCATCCGTCTGCATGTGGCAAACGAGACACTCAAAGAAACGCAGGTGACTGTGCGCTGGTCTCTAAGAAACAGCAAATCAGAAATTATCGGTGAGGAAAAGAGTGCCCTTCTTACAGTGGCGCCGCTGTCCGGCGAATGGCTTCCAAAGGAAGAATATCCTGAGGCAGATTACCTTGAGCATCATGTATTTTACAGCTGTGAAAAGGACGGAGAAATTATCTCCGAGGGCAGTGTACTTTTCTCAATGCCGAAGTTTTACAATTATGCCAACCCACAGCTTAGCGTGCGCCGTGAGGGCGATGAGCTTATTGTTACTTCTAAAGCTTATGCGGCTTCTGTTGAGCTTCTCAACGAGAATGAAGATTGGGTACTTTCAGACAACTACTTTGACATGGAGGCCGGAGAAAAACGTGTCCGCATTTTAAGCGGTGACGCAAAGGAAATCCGTGTAAGAAGTGTTTACGATATTGCATAAAAAATGAGATATTGAATTGCAAAACCCCGGAGATTAAAAATGTTAGCATATACATACAAATCAAAAGGAAAAGTGGAAAATTGCCCGTCCAAATGCGATTGTGACAGTTGTGGCACTTTATGAAGAAAATCAGATATTGCCGCTGCCGCAGATGTACGGCAAAAATCTGACATTTAAAACAGGAGGCGTTGACGGCTGCCACTGCGATGAAATTTTAAAATTAATTGAGGACGGAAAAATAGACACCACACCTCTGATTACGCATACTTTTGAGCTGAAGGATATTGAAAAAGCTTATGATATTTTCGAAAACAGAAAAGAAAATGTGATAAAAATTGCAGTGAAATGTTAGAAAAGGCCGGGTTTTGCCCGGCTTTTCGCATATCTAAGATTATGATAAATTGTCGCATTTTATTGTAATCATTGTAATATAGTCCGACCTGTCAGAAATAGACATTTCATTTAAGCCCTCCTCATAGGCATGGCCTGTAAGTCTTAAATTGTGTTCGTCAGCATATGAGAGTATAGTGCGGTAAATATCAGGAAGTTTATTCCATTCGCCGATACAAAAAGCGCGCAGATATTTTCCGGCGGGCAAAATAACATCGTATGTGTCAAAAGCGGGAGGACAGTAAGCAAAAAAGGCTTCGTAGCTGTAAAAATCATTTTGATAAATGCTGTCTATCGGGATGCAGCTTCCGAAGTTGTCATAAAGATGAAAAAGTTTTTTTAGGCGGAGTGAAAATTCTGCGGCTATGGAAAAATCAGCTTCATCATATTTTCCGGAAATCGGGGATGAGAGGATGATTTTTCTCTCGGGGAGGTCACATATTTCAATTGTGCCGTCCTTTGAGTGCATTCCGAGCCTTAGACGTTCTGCCTTCTGCTCTAAAAAAGCCTGTGCTGATAAAAGCTGACTGATGGATTCATCAATCAGCTTTTTCTTTTGTTGCATCATTTGAGTAAAGGAGGCATCCGATGGTTTAGTCACATAAGTGCGGATTTCGTCAATGGAAAGACCGATTTTTCTCAATGTTAAAATAAGCTCTAATTGTGCAAATTGAAAACAGGTATAGTAGTGATAACCGTTTTCACCGATAACCTCGGGAGAAAATAGCCCGATATCGTTATAATAATGCAGGGTACGTTTGTTGACGCCTGTAAATTTTGCAAATTCCCCGGAGGAATATAAATATTTTTTACGATTCATAAAAACACCTCTTGACTGTACAGTTACTGTACATGTTATTATACACCATGATAAAGGCGTGAGCAATAAAAATAAGGAGGTCAATATGCAATTTGCATTGGCAGACAAAGAACAATGGTTGGATATTAAAGAAATTTATATGGAGGCATTTCCTAAAAGAGAGAGAAAGCCGTATTTTTCGCTGAAGCGTGCAGTGAAAAAGAAAAAGGCAGTTGTGATGACCGCAGTCGAACATCAAAAGCTTTTAGGTTTTGTTGTGCTCATTCCATATAAAGATATGGTGATGGTCGATTATCTGGCTGTATCCTCGAAAATCAGAAGTAAGGGAACAGGAAGTTTTATGATGCAGCAAGTGTGCAAACAATATGCAGACAAAAAGATTGTACTTCTCATAGAGCGTGAGGATGAGGCGGCAGATAATTGTGCACAGCGTACTGCGCGCCGTAAATTTTATTTGAAAAATGGATTTACATCTTCAAATATTTTTATGGCAGGCGTTTCCGGGGAAATGGAAATTATGAATTATGGGGGAACAGTCTCGGAAGAAGATTATATCGCTTTACAGGCGTATGCCCTTGGACATTTATTTTTTAAATTGTCTAAAATCAAAATTATAAAAAAACAGGCGGTGTAGGGAAGGAGTGTACAGTGTTATGAAAACAATATTTTCAAAGGTAAAGTTAAAATCAAGCCAAATTATTAAATTATTTGTGCTTGTATTGATGTCAGCAGTGGGACAGATGCTTCTGCCTTCTTTTTTGGCACAGATGATTAGTCACGGTGTTGCCGAAGGGGAAAATAAAGTGATTTGGACGTATGCGGCAATTATGGCCGGAGTTACAGTAATGTCATGCGTTATCAGCTTTTTATCCGTTAAAATTGCGTCGTATATTTCGACAGATTTTGCGGCGCAATTAAGAAATGAGGTGTTTGCCAAAGTCCAAAGTTTTTCTGCGGCGGAGATGGATAATTTTGGCACGGCAAGTCTTGTGACAAGAAGCACCTCGGATATCACAAATGTTCAAAACTTTTTGACTTTGCTTCTGCGTGTCGGCTTGCTGGCGCCGATGATGGCTGCTGCAGGACTTGTTTTTTCGGCGGCAACCGGCGGCGAGGTCAGCTCGGTACTTTTAGTGGCGATTCCGGTTTTGTTAATCGCATTGACAATCATTATGGTTTTGGCTTCACGCTATTCGATTCGTCTGAGAAAAAAATTGGACCAGATTAACCGTCTGTTTTTAGAATCACTGGAGGGCGTGCGCGTGATTCGTGCTTTTAATAAGCAAAAAGCGGAAAGCAGCCGTTTTGAAAAAGCAAATGAGGATTATGCGCTGACAGCAATGACAGCAGGCC
>CABUBX010000062.1 GCA_902489925.1 uncultured Lachnospiraceae bacterium
TGATAAAAAAACTACTAAGGTTACAAAATTTCGACGTCCCTTAAATGTCAATGTCGGAATGATTGTATTTTTTATTATATTTATTTATCTTGTAATTTCTGTAATTATCGCCGCAACAAGACCTCAGATATCTATTACCGAGGTCGAATCCGGCAGTATCACAGACAACAGCTCGTACACCGGACTTATTTTACGAGAAGAACAGGTTGTCAATTCTCCTGTTGACGGCTATATGAACTACTATATCAACAACGGAGAACGCACGGCAAAAGATGAACGTGTCTGCATGATAGATACACAGGGGACTTACAATAACGGCACTTCCGGAGAGGATGTCAGCTTTTCCCCTCAGGATTACAGTGAAATCTCCAGTATTATTTCTCTTTACTCCAATAACTATTCTGGCAGCCGTTTTTCAGATATTTATTCATTTAAGTATAATCTTCAAAATGAAGTTACGGAAATTATAAGCCGTCAGCATATTTCAAATGCCGGCTCAAATTCAGCGGCACTTCAGCAGATTATCGCCCCGGCCAGCGGCATTATTTCTTATTCCTATGACGGCATGGAATCACTGACTGCCGATAAGGTTACGGCGGATATGTTTAATTATGCCAGCTATGAGAAAAAACAGTTGACTTCAAGCGAAAAAATCATGGCAAACACACCGGCCTTTCGGCTGACAACAAATAATATATGGTCGGTTATTATTAAGCTTTCCCCTGAACAGGCCGATTCTCTGAGCCAAACATTAGAGGCTAATAACACAAACGTCCGCGTACGTTTTGTAAAGGACGATATTTCCACATGGGCTACAGGGCGCATATTTACCTCAGGAGACGAGACCTATGCCGAGCTGACGATGACTCGTTATATGATTCGCTATGTTGCCGACCGCTACATAGATATAGAATTGACAACAAATCAGGCAGAAGGACTTAAAATTCCATCTTCATCTGTCGTTGAAAAAGATTTTTATAAAATTCCTGCCGAATATCTTGTAACCGATAGCTCAACCAATGAACAGGGCTTTTATAAAACAACCTATACAGATGATGGCGGTCAGCATACAGAATTTGTTAAGCCGACCATTTATAAGCAGGATGCTGAATTTTGTTATGTCGATTTAAGTGAATTCCGTCTTGGAGACTATATCGGCGAGGGCAGCTCGCCAAAAGAGCAGTACCGCATCGGTGCAACAGAAACACTCAGCGGTGTTTACAACATCAATCAGGGCTATGCTGTATTCCGTCTTATTGATGTTCTTTACAAAAATGATGACTATTATATTATTAATACAGGAACCTCTTACGGTGTAGCCCTCTATGACCATATTGTCCTGAATGCAGCGGCTGTTACCGAAGATGAAATTATTTATTAGGAGATAAGCGTATGATTAAAGAAAATATTGCTCAAATTCAGCAAAAAATTCATGACACGTGTCTTGCATGCGGGCGCAATCCCGAGGATGTAGCTTTAATTGCAGTCAGCAAAACCAAGCCTGTTGATGCCGTTATTGAGGCCATCAGCTGCGGTATGGATGATTTCGGCGAAAATAAGGTTCAGGAATTGTGCAATAAAATCGAAGCAATTACGAATGATGTCCGCTGGCATCTCATAGGGCATTTGCAGACAAATAAAGTTAAATATATCGTTGGAAAGACTTTTTTGATTCACTCTGTAGATTCTTTGCATCTTGCAAAAAAAATACAGGAGGAGGCAGCAAAAAAACAGACGGACGTCGATATTTTAATCCAAGTCAATGTTGCCAATGAAGCGACAAAATTCGGACTCACCGCAGAAGAAGCCCCAAAAATCATTGAAGAAATTGCCAAATTTCCCAATGTACACATTAAAGGATTGATGACAATCGCACCTTTTTCGGAGACCGGCGAAGAAAACAGACAATTTTTTCGCAAATTGAAGCAATTATCTGTTGACATAAGTGATAAAAACATTGATAATGTTAGTATGAGCGTCTTGTCCATGGGTATGTCTCACGATTTTGAGACTGCAATCGAAGAAGGCGCCACTTATGTGCGCGTAGGCACAAATATTTTTGGTGAAAGAAATTATAACATTTAGAGGAGAGAATAATAATGGCAAAGATTTTAAACAAGTTTTTAAATACAATGCGTCTTAACGATGACAACTATGATGATGAATATGATGACAGCTATGATGACGAATACGAAGATTACGATAGCGACTACAGTGAGCCTGAACCGGCACCAAAAGCTAAAGCCGCTTCGACTTCTGCACCCAAAGAAAAATACACTTCAAAAAATACAGCTTCAGATAAATCAAAAATTGTTCCTTTAAAATCCAACGCACGCCCTGTAGACGAGGTTTGTGTTGTCAGACCATCCAAGTACGAAGATGCACAGGAGATTATTGATATCCTTGCTGCCAGAAAAACAGCTGTTTTAAATCTTGAAGGCTCAGACTATGACCTTGCACAGCAGATTATTGATTTCGTATCCGGCGGATGTTACGCATTGAAAGGCAATTTCAAAAAAGTAACCAATTACATTTTTATTATTACACCGGAGGCTGTTGAAATTTCAGGAGATATTGATATTCAGGCGCTCAGTACATCCCATACAACAGGGACATCTTCTCAGTTTCAGATGAAAATCTGATTAAGCCGATGACAAGGGAAGAACAATTACTTCAAAGACGGCTTGCTGATTTATGCCGTCAGGCGTCTGACAATTATTATTGTACTTTTTCTGATTTTTTAAATATGAATGAGCAGACTTTATTTTATAAATTCAAAGACAGCTTTTCATCAGCCGCTTTTGAGTTTTTTGGCGGCTACCCCGATGCCGAACGCCGCATGCTTCAATTTTATCCATATGGCTTTGAAAAAGAAACTTTTCCAATTGTATGCCTGTGTATTCGCCCGGTCAGCCCCAAATTTGCCGACAGCCTTACACACCGTGATTTTTTAGGTGCACTTATTAATCTCGGAATTGACAGAAGTAAACTCGGCGATATTCTTATTGAAGAAAACACCGCCTATGTATTCGTGTTTTCCCAAATTGCTGATTATATCACCGGACTGCTCACAAAAGTAAAGCATACAAAGGTCGAAGCATTTTTATGTGATGTTCCCAAAACTGCCATTGTACCGCATTTTAAAACTAAACAATCGACTGTGACTTCCGTAAGGTTAGACAGCATCATCGCTGCCGCTTTTAATTTGTCACGTTCAGCGGCTGTCAGATACATTTCATCACAAGCTGTATTTATTAATGGACGCCTTAGCGAGAGTGCCAGCGCAGTACCAAAAAATGATGATATTATTTCAGTCCGCGGTCTCGGTCGTTTTAAATTTGAAGATACATCGTTAAAATCAAAAAAAGATAAATTTGTTGTGAAAACACATATTTATATTTAGGAGGTAAAACTTATGATTACACCGATTGACATTCAGGCAAGAAACTTTAAGACAGGTATGGGCTACTCCAAAGCGGATGTTGATGCCTTTTTTCAGACATTGACAACTGATTTTGAAACTTTATACAGAGAAAATCTTGAATTAAAAGATAAAATCAATATTTTAAATGATGGTATTAACCACTATAAAAGTATCGAGAAATCTTTGCAGAAGGCTTTAGTCCTTGCGGAACAGACTGCAGAGGATACAATAACTTCTGCCAAAGCCAACGCAACCGTCATCGAACAGGAAGCTGTCCTCAAAGCACAGTCAATTGTTGCCGATGCAAAAATTGAGCTTGACCATATTCACTCAAAAACAATTGAACTGATTCAGCAGTATGAAAAGTATCGTGCACAGTACAAGGCGCTTGCAAAAGCACAGATGGATTTACTCGACACTCCGGCATTTAATATCGAAGTTGCTTCTTTAGATGCTTTTTCTGTTCTTCAGGAAAACGTTGCCGACAAAGTGTCTCAGTTAAATATCAATACAGTATTCCAGCAGCCAGAAGAAAAAAAGACTGTACCGGCTGCGGAAACAGATGATGATATCGACGAAACACTTGACACCGATGATATTCAGATTAATGATATCGCCAGTATCTTCGATGCTGATGATGACAAATAATTGTAATTAAACAAGACTAAGTATATATTGAATGCCCCGAAATCCCTTTCGCGCTAAATATCGTCCGGGATTTTATGGGGCATTTCATTGTTGGAGGAATTGAGTATGAGAGTAACGACTGTCCATGACCAAAAAGCCCATCCGATATATGATATTGTATTTTCAAAAAATTACGGTGACTTAAAAGAAGCACTTACTACGCGCGGTCTTATTTTCGAAAACCGCCGTGTTTGTATCGTATCCGAAACCAATGTCGCCCCATTGTATATAAAAGAAGTCTCTGATATTTTTTCTGAATGTGGGGCTTTTGTCACTACCTTTATTTTTAAAGCAGGTGAGTCCAGCAAAAATCTTAATACGATTTGCCAGCTTTATGAACACCTTATTCATTCTAAATTTGACCGCAAAGATATTCTTGTCGCACTCGGCGGCGGTGTCGTCGGCGATTTAACAGGCTTTGCAGCTGCTACATATCTTCGGGGCATTGATTTTATTCAGCTTCCTACAAGCCTTTTATCCCAGGTTGACAGCAGTATCGGCGGCAAAACGGGCGTAGATTTTAATGCCTATAAAAATATGGTCGGCGCTTTTCACCAGCCAAAACTTGTATATATCGGTCTTGGCACACTGATGACACTGAATGAACGCGAATATCTTTCCGGCATGGGAGAAATTATTAAACATGGACTCATAAAAAACAAAAATTACTATGAATGGCTGAAAAATGTCTCCCCCAAAATTATGTCCCGTGATTTAAAAACCTTAGAAGACATGGTTTATGAAAGCTGCCAAATCAAACGGGAAGTTGTTGAAAAGGACCCTCACGAAAAGGGAGAGCGGGCATTGCTCAACTTCGGTCATACACTCGGTCATGCTATCGAAAAGCTTTCTGATTTTTCTTTACTGCACGGCGAATGTGTCAGCCTCGGCGCCTGCGGTGCGGCTTATATCTCATTTAAAAGAGGTTTGCTCAGTGAAACGGATTATAAGGATATCTGCGCCGCATTTCAATTATTTAAACTGCCCTCAGTCCTTACAGCTTCACAGAAACCTATAGCCGCAGCAGACATTGTCACAACGACAAAGCTCGATAAAAAAATGGAGGGCGGACACATTAAATTTGTATTATTGGATGCCTGCGGTCATGCCATCCTTGATAAAACTGTCAGTGATGCCGAGCTTGCCTGTGCCGCAGCAACGCTGACATCATAATTAAATGTCATAGGCTTCGTAAGCCTATTGAACGTGCAGCTAATAAATATTAAGTATAACAAGGAGAGTAGCTTATGAAATATATTAAAGCACTGATTTTTGTCATCCTGCTTACGGTACTTGACCAATTTACAAAGTATTTAGCCGTAGTTAATCTAAAAGACAAACCGGCAATCCCTATTATACAGGATGTATTTGAACTTCAATACCTTGAAAACAGAGGTTCTGCCTTTGGTATGATGCAAAATCAGCGTGTCTTTTTTATTATTATTACAATTGTTATTGTGGCAGCTTTTATATGGCTTTTTACAAGAATCCCGAATACACGCCGCATGATTCCGATGAATATTCTTTGTACACTTATCATCGCCGGCGCTGTCGGAAACTTCATTGACCGTCTGCTTCACGGCTATGTTGTTGATTTTTTATATTTTAAACTGATTGATTTTCCAATCTTCAATGTTGCCGATATTTATGTGACAACAGCAGCCGTAGCATTAATTATCCTCGGTCTGTTTTATTATAAAGAAGATGATTTCGACATCCTCTTTGGCAAAAATAAAAAACATCACACGAAAGAGCATGAGGGCTAAAATACATGGAAAATGATATTTTAGAATTTACTGCGGATACTTCCTCCGCCAATTTAAGGATTGACAAATATTTAAGCGATGTTATGCCACAGCAGTCACGTTCCTATATCCAAAAACTGATTAAAGATGAAGCTGTATTTGTCGATTTAAAGCCTGTTAAATCTAACCATAAACTAAAGCCCGGACAGAGTATCAAAATATGCCTTCCTGAGCCTGTAAGCCTTGATATACAGCCTGAGAATATCCCTTTAGATATTATTTATGAGGATGATGATGTCATTCTTATCAACAAACCCAAAAATATGGTTGTTCACCCGAGTGCCGGACACGAAAATCACACCATTGTCAATGCGCTTTTGTATCATTGCCGTGACAATTTGTCCACCATCAACGGTGTCATGCGCCCCGGCATTGTCCATCGAATTGACAAAGATACGACAGGTGTCATCATCATATGTAAAAACGATACAGCGCATCAAAGCCTTGCAGCTCAACTCAAAGTTCATTCAATTACAAGAAAGTATCATGCGATTGTATACAATAACTTTGCAGAAGATGAAGGGACAGTCAATGCCCCGATTGGACGGAATCCTCAGGATAGAAAGAAAATGGCTGTCAACTACAAAAACGGAAAGGATGCCGTTACACACTACAAAGTACTTGAGCGCTTTGGAAAGTATACGTATATTGAATGTACCCTTGAAACAGGACGAACGCATCAAATTCGCGTTCACATGGCAAGTATAGGACATCCCATCGTTGGCGATGAGATTTATGGACCAGCAAAATGTCCGCTCGGAGTGCTTGAAGGACAGACACTGCATGCGAAAGTATTTGGTTTCATCCATCCGACAACAGGAGAATACATGGAATTCGAAGCACCGTTGCCAAAATATTTTGAAGATTTATTAAGAAAGCTGAAACCGTCATCAATCTGACGGTTTTTTTCTTGTCAGGACTAAAAATTTGTGATATGATAAATTTATTGCAATCTATGCGTTAAACCTGTATTTGGCGCATAGATTGATTACTCTCATTTTACAGTATATCAATGCTTATTCCATCATATTTCACGGAGGTTTAAACAATGCCAGCAAATACAAATAATAAAGATGCAACTTTGACTTACCAACAGCAACTGGCTGTAGATTATACACTTCGGCTGCGGGAAGTTTTATCCGAGCTTCCGCCTTTTTGCCGCGACTTTTTCAGAGCTATTGAACCCACAACATCGCCAAAAACACGGATTTCATATGCCTATGATTTAAGGATTTTCTTTAAATTCCTTCTTGAGAAAAACCCTCAGTTTAAAGGTCAAACACTCCGGGATTTTACGGCAGACGTTTTGGACCGACTTCTCCCTGTCGATATTGAAGAATATCAGGAATACTTAAAGGTTTATGATGCCAATGACAAACTGGTTATGAATACAGAAAAAGGACTTGCAAGAAAAATGTCCTCCCTGCGCAGCTTCTATAACTATTATTTTAAGCATCAAATTATCCGAACAAATCCGGCGTTTTTTGTATCCATGCCAAAACTCCATCAAAAAGCAATCATCCGTCTTGACATCGATGAAGTTGCCATGCTTTTAGACTATATCGAAAACTGTGGGGATTCGCTTAAAGGTCAAAAAAAAGCTTATTATGAAAAAACCAAAATCCGTGATTTGGCATTGATTACTCTCCTTTTGGGCACCGGTATCCGTGTTTCTGAATGTGTGGGCCTTGATATGAATGACGTTGATTTTAAAAATAACTCGATTAAAGTTACAAGAAAAGGCGGAAATCAGATGTATGTCTATTTTGGCAGCGAAGTGGAAATGGCGCTTTATGATTACATTGAACAAATAAGGAAACATATCTCGCCACTCTCCGGCCACGAAAACGCCCTTTTTCTTTCTGTCCAGAAAAAACGCATCAGCGTTCGTGCCGTTCAGGACCTTGTTCATAAATATGCAGCTGCTGTAACACCAAACAAGCATATCACCCCCCATAAGCTACGCAGTACATACGGTACAAATCTTTACCGTGAAACCGGAGATATTTATCTTGTTGCCGATGTACTCGGACATAAAGATGTCAACACAACTAAAAAGCACTATGCCGATATCGGTGATGAAAAACGGCGTCAGGCTGCCACTGCCGTCCGTCTCCGTGAAGATTGAGCTCTTTAACTTTCCTCACATAACCTTTATAAATATTAAGAAATTTCTTTAATAGTTTTTTAACTTTATAGTGTATCCTTATAAACATAAACATGAATTTTACTTATCAGGAGGATTTACTTATGGAGGAACACAAAAATCAACCGAATTATATTTCAATCATCACAGCAATTACATCCGCTGCTACAATACTCATTGCCGGAATATTTATCATATACGGCTTAAAAAATGGTATATTTGAATCACAACAGTCACTTGAAGCTTTTATTGGCAAGACCGACATCTTCGGCCCTCTGATTTTTATATTTATACAGGCGATACAGGTTGTCATTCCTATTCTTCCCGGCTTCGTAACATGCATAGCCGGCGCTGTTGTCTTTGGTCCTTTGGAAGGTTTTATCTACAGCTATACAGGTATGTGCCTCGGCTCTATGATGGCTTTTTATATATCCAGAAAATACGGTACCGCCTTTGTCAAAAAACTTGTGAAGCCTCAAACCTATGACAAATACATTCTTTGGCTCGAAAAAGGGAAAAAATTTGATATTTTATTTTTACTTGCAATCTTTCTTCCGGCTGCACCGGATGATGTTCTCTGCTTTATCGCAGGTCTCACAAGAATGACATGGAAAAAATTTACTATCATTATCCTTCTCGGAAAACCTTTTGTCATTGCCTTATATAGCCTCGCAACGGCAGGGGTGCTGAATCTTCCAAATATAATGTGACATTTTGTAAATAATAGTTGATTTTTAGTGATATCCCGTTTTATAATAAAATAGCTTAATGGTTATGGTTTACATAATTTTATTATGTAAACCTATTTTTATTTCAAAGGAGATTTTCATGAAATTACAACAATTGCTCAGTTATACACGCAAAGCGGTCGATACATATCATATGATTCAGGAAGGGGATAAAATCGCAGTCGGAATATCCGGCGGCAAAGACAGTCTCGCCCTGCTCTATGCTTTAAGCGGCTTAAAACGATTTTATCCAAATCACTTTGAGTTGGAAGCAATCACTGTAGACCTTGGATTTGAAGGCTTTGACCTGTCCGGTATCCAAAATTTATGTCAAAAATTAGAGGTTCCCTATACAATCGTAAAAACAGATATCGGACATATCATCTTTGAAGACAGAAAAGAAAAAAATCCATGCTCTCTTTGCGCCAAAATGCGCAAAGGTGCTTTTAACGAAAAAGCAAAGTCTCTTGGCTGCAATAAACTCGCCTATGGTCATCACAAGGATGACCTTGTAGACACAATGCTGCTTTCACTCATATTTGAAGGACGATTTCATACCTTCTCCCCGGTAACTTATCTGGACCGTATGGATATCACACTCATACGCCCTCTCATGTATGTGGATGAAGCTGATATTGTTGGCTTTCAGCACAAATATGACCTTCCGGTTGCTAAAAGCCCATGTCCTGCGAATGGATATACAAAGCGTGAATACGCAAAAGAATTGGCAAATCAACTGAATAAGGAGCATCCGGGCGCGATTGACAGAATGTTCGCCGCCATCTTATCAGGCAACATTGCCGGATGGCCAAAAATTTAACTTTATGCAGGTATGGTCAAAACAAAGTTTTAAACATACCTGCATATCTTTTACAGCTTATCCGAACAAACGACAGTTGTATACCCGTAACACGGCACTGCCAAAAGCTGCCCGTCATAAATAAAATCAGACTGAAGCTTATTGATATTCTTAATTTCTTTTACAAATGCACCAATGTCTTCTTCATCCTCCGGAAGATTCTCTTTGGCAATACTCCAGAGTGAATCCCCACTCTGAACAACATAGCTTCTATAGCCTGTAGGAAAATCTGTCTCTGCCGCGCTCACATTAAACGAGGCCTTTTCAATAAAAGAGGCAAACCCCACAACAAAAACAACAAATATAACCATCATAGAAATCGCTTTTCTTAATTTGTAATTCATAATTTTCCTCCCTTGCTTTTTCCGAACATTTGTTTGTGTTTTAATTATATCGAACACATATTCGTTTGTCAAGCATATATTCAAACAAACGTTCGTTTATTTAGCAAAAAGAATCCAAAAAGCTTTTCAGCCTTTTGGATTCTTAATATTGCACCGTAATTATTATAAATCTTTTTATAAAGGTAACTGCTTCACGATATTCAATACAATCGAAAAAGAACGTTCATCCATCGCTTTTATAAAGTCTATCAGCTCTGCCTTAGATTCAAGTGTACTTCGGACAGTTCTTAAATCCTCTGACAAAAGATACTCAGGCGAAACATCCAAAACATTGCATATATTTACAAGATTATCTATACTCACACCTTTTGTTCCCGCTTCAATTTGGCGCAGAAATGTCGGCGTAATATTACATTTTTCAGCCATAGCTTCACCTGTCATGTCCTTCATTTTACGGGCGGTACGAACTTTTCTTCCAAATGCTTTTAAATTCATTGGTAATTCCCTCCTGATACTGATTTTTTGTATACTGAAAGTGCGCAAAACAATACTTACAGCAATTAAAGTATACATTACTTCACAAAATTGAAATAGCGTCTTTGAGAATACAAAATGTACTCTTTTAGGTTCACCAATGATATGTTTAGCAAAAAAAGCCGAAAAATGCACTTTTACAAACAAACGTTTGCAAAAGTATGTTCGTTATGTTATGATTAATAAAAGTACCATTGAGGAGGAATCTGTATGAGCACCGGAAAAATTACCGAAAAACAACAAGAGATTCTTGAATATATAAAATCATGTATTTTATCCAAGGGCTATCCCCCGGCTGTCCGCGAAATTTGCGAAGCTGTCCATTTAAAATCAACTTCCTCTGTTCATTCACATCTTGAAACATTGGAAAAAAACGGCTATATCCGACGCGACCCTACAAAACCCCGCGCCATTGAGATTATGGATGATGATTTTTCACTGACACGGCGTGAGGTCGTCAACATCCCAATAGTAGGTACGGTTACTGCCGGAGAACCGATTCTCGCTGAAGAAAATATTATTGACTATTTTCCTATTCCTGTGGAGATGCTTCCGAATCTCCCAACATTCATGCTTAAAGTTCACGGTGAAAGTATGATTAATGCCGGCATATATGATGGTGATACAGTTATTGTTGCCCAACAGCCAACCGCAGAAAACGGAGAAATTGTTGTTGCCATGTTGGAGGACGGCGCCACAACAAAACGTTTTTACAAAGAAAACGGCTACTACAGACTGCAGCCGGAAAATGATGCTATGGAACCCATCATTGCTGATAATGTCCAGATTCTCGGAAAAGTTATCGGACTTGTCCGTCTTGATATCTGAACATTAAAACATATTGATAGCTAAAGGAGATATAATTATGAAAAATATTCTTGTCGGACAATCCGGCGGTCCAACCGCTGTTATTAACGGAAGCCTTTATGGCGTTATTAAAGAAGGATTGCGATTTAAAGACGATGTTGGCCACGTTTACGGTATGATTAACGGTATTGAAGGTTTTCTTAAAGACAATTACCGTGATATGGACGAAGAATTTACACAGGATGGCATCGAATACTTAAAGACAACACCGGGCGCTTATCTCGGTTCATGCCGCTATAAGCTTCCGGAAGATTTAAACGACCCTGTGTACAAAGAATTATTTGATAAGTTTGATGCATTAAATATCGGCTACTTTTTCTATATTGGCGGCAACGACTCCATGGATACCGTCAGCAAGCTCTCCCGCTACTGTGCATTACACGGCAGCGATGTACGCGTTATCGGTGTCCCAAAAACTATTGACAATGACCTCGTTTTGAC
>CABUBX010000063.1 GCA_902489925.1 uncultured Lachnospiraceae bacterium
CTGCTATGTGAAAATGTAAATTGCTCAAAAACGAAGGTTAAGACGCCCCCCCCCGCAAGAAATGCAGTCGTATATAATGTAATAAAATAACAAATTCCTCTTTCTATATTTTGCACCTTAAAAGCAATCATAAGCATCGAAGCCGGCAAAATAAAATAACCGGCCGGCACAGACAGCCACGGAAGAAGCTTCAGGCTGTAAAGTGCGAGACTTCCGGCTGCGCCTACGGCTGCCGCTAACAGAATACGGCATCTGCCGCCCAAAATCCGGCATGCTTTTTTTACGGCTGTCAGAAGAAAAAGATTCATTAATAAATTAATACCAAATTGAATGTCTACATAAAAAGCAGGCACCTCCCTATTTGCTTGCCCATATTATACAGCTTATCCGAAAAATATTTTGTCAAAAGCCGTGCCCTTTATAAAAAATTATTTCCTTTAAATTCGACACTGAAAAAAAATAAAGCCGCCGCAGATACTTTCGCATCCACGACGGCTTATAGCTTACACTTATTTACTTTTTCTGTAAAAAGCTTGGAATCTGTAATGTACTTTCACGTCTCGGTGAGAATGTCGGCTGAGCAGCTGTCTGGCTTCTGAATGCTGTGCTTGCTGAACCGGTAAATCCCGGTCTCTCAGCTTTCTTTGCATAGCCTGTATCCTGACCTGCACTTGCCTGTTCCTCAAGTCCTGTAGCAATAACTGTAATTTTTGCTGTATCAGCTTCTGATTCGTCATACATCGCACCGAAGATAATGTTTGCAGACTCACCTGCAAGTTCTTCAACATATGTCGCTGCCTCATTAGCCTCAATAAGTCCGATATCACCGGAAATATTGATGATGATGTCTGTCGCACCCTCAATTGTTGTCTCAAGCAGAGGGCTTGTGATTGCCTGCTTTACAGCGTCAATCGCTTTGTCATCGCCATGGCCTTCACCGATACCGATATGTGCAATGCCTTTATCCTTCATAACTGTCTGGATATCTGCGAAGTCAAGGTTAATTAAGCCCGGAAGGTTAATTAAGTCTGTAATACCCTGAACACCCTGCTGTAATACTTCATCTGCCTTCTTTAATGCTTCAGGCATAGAAGTTCTTCTGTCTACAATTTCAAGAAGCTTATCGTTAGGGATAACGATTAATGTATCAACACTCTCTTTTAACTTATCAATACCTGCGTTGGCATTGGCCATACGCTGTTTTGCCTCAAATCTGAAAGGCTTTGTAACAACGCCGACAGTTAAGATACCCATCTCTTTTGCGATACTTGCAACAACCGGTGCTGCACCTGTACCTGTACCGCCGCCCATACCGCATGTTACAAATACCATGTCGGCACCTTTAATGAGCTCTGTTAAATCTTCTACACTTTCCTCTGCAGCCTTTGCACCAACTTCAGGTTTAGCGCCTGCGCCAAGACCCTTTGTCAATTTCTCTCCAATCTGTACAAGCTTTGTTGCCTTACAGAGCTGAAGCGCCTGTTTATCTGTATTCACTCCGACGAATTCTACGCCGACGATACTTTCCTCAACCATGCGGTTTACTGCGTTATTGCCGGCACCGCCGACACCAATAACTAAAATTTTTGCTGCTGCGTCCATTTCATTTGTCTTTATCTCAAGCAAGGGTACTTCCTCCTTTAATATTAATTGCCCTATTGACTTACTTAGTATATATAATATCGTCTTTTTTTAAAATAATCAACTATTATTTGTTATCTTTTGAAAAAATTATATTTTGTTTTGTCGAATCGTAATCTTCAAGCAGTAAAGTGCCGCCCTCGGCCAGCACTTCCTGAGATTTGAGCTCATTGTATGCAATCAGCTTATCGTCAATCTTTCTGCAAGGTCCGAGTTTTACCGTCACATTGGCTTTCGTAAATGAAAAATTGCCGCTGATCTCACAAATAATGCCGTCTGCCTCCACATTGTACTGCTGCATGCTTAGGGCAAGCTTTAATAAATCAGCAAGCTGACCTTCATCTTCCGCCGGCAGCTTTTCATTGAGCTTTACAGTGCCGCTCATAGCCATGCCCGTTATCACAGGAATATTTTCCCGCGGCGAGGTAGAGCTTTCCACCACATTGCCCTCGTTGTCAAAAAACAGATAAGTGCCGTTATCCTCCACAGCACCGACAATAATCTTTTCGGTCACTTCCACACTCAGAGTTCCCGGACTTTTAATATGCACTGCAATTTTATTTATAAATGGTATGCCTTCTGTAATCGGCTCACGATTTTTGAAAAACAAAACCAATGTATTTTTCGGAGTGCTCTCATAATTAATAAAGCTTAATATTTCTTCATCAGAATAATATTCATTGCCTTCTACCGTCACATTTCTGAGTTTAAAACCAAAAATAATAATACCCGCTGCTGCCGATACGCTGACAAGAAAAATTGTTGTTTTCTTTAAAATCCTTACCCACAGTCTGTGCTCACGCCGCTTTCTGTGCGGTCTCGGCCTGTATACCTCATACGACTGCTGCTCAGACGCCTCCGTTTCCTCCGGCTCATATTCCGAATCTTCCTCACGGCTCATATCGTCCGCATAAAGCACTTCCTCCAAATCAATATCCTTGAGTTTTTCCGCCTGTTCATTTTCTTTATTTAACTCTACTTCATCTTTCATCGCATTACCCTGTCTTTCTTTCCTCAATCTGTGCCCCGAGCATTTGCATATCCCTGCAGATATCCTCATACCCTCTTTGTATATAGATGGAGTCGTTAATAATTGTATCACCTTCTGCCGACAGACCTGCAATCACAAGAGCCGCACCGCCGCGCAAATCCTTTGCCTGCACTTTTGTACCGTACAGCGTGCGCCTGCCCCGTATTACCGCCCTGTTATTCTCTATAAGTATATCCGCACCCATTTTTGTGAGCTCTCCCGCTGTTTTAAATCTGTCCTCGAATACAGTCTCTGTAATGTGACTTATCCCCTTGGCTGTGCACAGACATGCCATTATCTGTGACTGCATATCTGTCGGAAAGCCCGGAAACGGACGCGTATAAATACTGTCAACACTATCCAGCATTTGCGGCCCTATCAGCCGCACACGCTTGTTTTGAATCACAATGCCGCAGCCCATCTCAGCGAATACCTGAAGCACCGCTTTTAAATCATGAGCCCAAACATCCCAAAGCCGGACATCTCCGGCAGTGACTGCCGCAGCAGCCATATAAGTGCCGGCAACAATTCTGTCAGATGCCAGCATGTATTCTGTATCTTTTAAGCAATGCACACCATAAATTGTAATCTTTGATGTGCCCATGCCATGAATATCTGCCCCCATTTTATTGAGCAGCAGACATAATTCAATAATTTCCGGCTCTTTTGCCGCATTTTCAATGGACGTCATCCCTGCCGCCGTCACAGATGCCAGAATAATATTTTCAGTCGCACCTACACTTGGATATGGCAGCTTATGATTTGTTCCTTCAAGTCTTTTGGCCCTGCATGAAATACGCTCATTGTCTACAGACACGATACAGCCCATCCGCTCAAATGCCGCCAGATGAAAATCAAGGGGCCGCCTTCCAATGACACACCCTCCCGGATAGGGAAGACTGACTTCTCCAAAACGTGCAAGCAACGCCCCCATTAAAAATACCGATGAGCGCATCCTTGCACCATATATCTTCTGAATATCCCAACTATCTGCCTGTGAGGAATCCACGCGCACAGCGCCCTCCTCCCACTTGGCTTCACAGCCGAGACTTTTAAGTATATCGAGCATACAATCAACATCCGCAATTTTCGGACAATGATAAAGCTTTGTTGTGCCGCGGTTTAACAAAGCTGCCGCCAGCATAGGCAAGGCAGCATTTTTTGAGCCCTGTATCCGCAAATCACCCTTTAAGCCGTGAGCGCCGCTAACGAGCAATGATGTCAATCATGACACCTCCTACCGGACAATATATACAATCAGAAAATTTTCTTTCCTGATGCCTTATACATTAATATATGCGGCGTCCAAAAAAAGGTGTCTGCCGATTTACTTTTGTGTTATGCCCTGCTGCTTAAACTTAATCTGCTTCGAAATCGATAAAACAATGCCGATTTCACAGAGCAAAAAGACGAGCGATGAACCGCCGTAACTGATAAACGGCATCGGTATACCGGTATTTGGCATGGAATTTGTCGATACCGCAATATTAATAAGTACCTGCAGCCCGATATGTGTCATCACACCGACAACAATCAGTGCACCGTATAAATCCGGGGCATTATTGGCGATAACCATACACCGCCATAAAAGAAGAATAAACAAAAGGATGACCGCTACTGCGCCAAAAACACCCAATTCCTCACATATGATAGAGAAAATCATATCGTTATGCGCCTCCGGAAGATAATCCAGCTTTTGGATACTGTGACCGAGCCCTTTGCCGAAAAGCCCGCCCGAGCCAATGGCATAAAGTGCCTGACGTGTCTGATAGGCATTCGGATGGGTCTCTACATTAAGCCATGCCTCAATACGTTCCATACGATAGCCCTGCATCATCAGTCCGACCAGACCGAGACAGACAACAATGCCCATCATGGCAATAAACGGCTTATATTTATCGCTGGCTACAAAGACAATCACAAAAGTAATTCCCGAAAGAACAATCGCTGTACTTAAGTTACTGATAACAACGAGAACAATAATCGGCAGTGCGATTGCCATCACTTTTATAACGCCCCATATATTCTTCAATTGATTTACAGTAATCGATGCAATATAGGACAAAAACATAATAAGCACGACTTTTGCAACCTCTGATGGCTGAATCTGAATACCAATATTAATCCAGCGCCTTGAGCCGTTGGCCTCAACACCGATTCCCGGCACAAACACAAGCACCTGAAGTATAATTGTCACAATATAAGCGAAAAATAAAAACTTCGTCCACACATGATAATCAAACCGGGTAATAAAAAACATCGCCACAAAGCCCGCAACTGTAAAAAGTGCCTGCTTTTTTAAATAGAAAAGTGAATCCCCCTCCTTGATTGCCGCTGAATATGAGCTTGTACTGTAAATCATCACAAGACCGAAGCCAATTAAAAACAGGACAATGAAAAGGAGTGTATAATCAAAATACTTCTGTGATTTTGCTATCTTGCGCTGAACACGCTGCTGAGCACGCTTTTGTGTCTGCGCTGCTGTTGTTGCCATGGCCTCACCTCCTCTGCCGACATATGCACCCGGGCATTTTTAATCCTCAAGTGCATGAACATATTCCTTAAACATATCGCCCCGCTGCTCGTAATCTTTAAACATTCCCCAGCTTGCGCAGGCCGGAGATAAAAGCACCGCATCGCCGTCACAGGCTTTATCGGCACAAATCCGAACAGCCTCTAAAAGACTGTCTGCTCTCTCGATTTCATTAAATCCATGCTTTCTTGCACAGGCTTCAATCTTATCTGCTGTCGCACCGATAAGAACGAGCAGCTTAACCTTTGAGCCAAAGGCCTCAATCCATTCATCAAAGGTGACATTCTTATCATAGCCGCCGCCGATAATAAGCGTCGGCTTTACCATCGCCTCCACGGCTTTTATGGCTGCATCCGTATTTGTCCCCTTAGAGTCGTTATAATAATCAACACCTTTTTTTGTCGCCACATATTCAATTCTATGCGCAACCGCTTTAAAATGAATAAGTGTATCGTAAATAACCTCTGACGGTACATGAAAGCACTCGGCAATGGCCACAGCCGCCATGATATTTTCCATGTTATGTATACCTAAGATTTTAAGCTCATTTTCAAAGCATATATGCCGCTTCTCACCATTCACAGTGCGGATAATCTCACCGTTTTCATAGTAGTATCCGTCTCGAAGCGCCCTCCGGCTGCTGAAAAAGATGACCTTTGCCTGGGTATTTTTTGCCGCGGCTCTTGTATATTCATCTTCATAATTAAGAACAACAAAATCCTCCGCCGTCTGATTTTTCATCACAGACATCTTCACGGCTGCGTAGTTTTCCATTGTATAGTGACGATTCAAATGGTCAGGTGTCACATTTAAAACAGCACTGACATAGGGATGAAAATTCTCAATCGTCTCCAACTGAAAGCTAGAAATTTCTGCTGCGATAACTGAATTTTCTCTTGTCTCAAGTGCACGCTCAGTATAAGATTTTCCGATATTTCCGACAACAAATACGCTGTCAAAATACGCCTTAAAAATCTCACCGAGCAGCGATGTCGTCGTTGTCTTTCCGTTTGTTCCGGTGATTGCCGCCACACGCCCTTTTGAAAATGCATAGGCAAGCTCAATTTCTCCCCAAAGTTTCACGCCGCAGGCTCGAATATCCTCGACAAACGGGGCATCTACAGGAATACCCGGACTGATAACTGCAAGACTGCACGCACTGATGGTTTCCTTTTCAAGCTTTCCTAAAATAACTTCCAATTCTGACAGCTCAAGTCCTTTAGAAGCAAGCCGCTCTTTAAGGTTTTCCATATCCAAATCTTCCTTGCTGTCATACAAAATGACACGGGCGCCTGCCGCCCTCAAAAGCTTTGCCGCACCGAGTCCGCTGATTCCCGTACCGGCAACAAGCACCTTTTTATTTTTAAGATTCATATCTATTTCCTCCGATAAGTAAAAGCTACAGGGCTAAAAATCCAATCACACAGGCAACTGCCGTAACAATCGAAAATACAGCCACGACCTTTGTTTCCGGCCATCCGCACAACTCAAAATGGTGATGAATCGGCGCCATCTTAAAAATACGTTTGCCGTGAGTCATTTTAAAGTAAGTTACCTGAAGCATTACTGATAATATTTCAACAAAGTAGATAATACCGACAATCAAAACAAAAATCGGCATTTTTAAAACAATTGCCGTACTTGCCACAAAACCTCCGAGCGCCAGCGAGCCTGTATCGCCCATAAAAACCTTTGCCGGATAAATATTGACAAGAAGAAAGCCTAAAAGCGCACCGACAACCGCACCTGTTACCGGGTGAAGCCCGCTTTTTGTCGCCACGGCAACAACCGTAAAGAAAGCGGCCACAAGCACTGTCACACTGGACAAAAGGCCGTCAAGGCCATCTGTAAAGTTTGTGCCGTTGACTGTGCCAAGCATCACAAAAAACACAAAAATAACAAAGAGCCATACCGGAAAGTTAATATAAAGTCCATCCTCAAAACCGCCTGTAAACGGAATGAGCACACTTGTGCCGATATCCGTATACTTTAACAGGTAAAATACAAATACGGCTGTCACCGCAATTTGTCCAAGAAGCTTCTGCCATTCTGTAAGTCCGAGATTTCTTTTCTTTACAACCTTAATATAATCATCTAAAAAGCCGATGACACCAAAGCCAAGTGTTGTAAAAACGACAGGAAGCACAAGCGGATAATCCTTCATAAAAATCAGAGCTGTCACTGCAATGGCAATCATAAAAATGACGCCGCCCATCGTCGGTGTTCCCGACTTTTTCTGATGACCTGCCGGTCCTTCCTCACGAATATACTGCCCAAATTTCAGCTTATGAAGCATCGGGATAACCAAAGGACCTAAAACGGCACTTATAACAAACGCAATTAATATAGGTAATACGATTGAATATTTCATACTATAACCTCTCTTGTATTTTTCTTTCTAAATTATTGATTATAAAACAATTTTTAACTATTGTAAAGGCTTCTTATGCTCAAGGTATGGAAGGACATTATCATAAATCTCCTTCATGATTGGTGCTGCAATCGTGCCGCCTTAATAAGTCCCACACGGCTCATCAATCATCACAAGCCCAATAATCCTCGGCGTATCTGTCGGGGAAAATCCTAAAAATGAAGCGATATATTTGCCTGAGCCTCTTGGCAGCTTCTGGCTTGTCGCTGTCTTTCCGCCAATGGCATAGCCCTCAATTTTGGCATTCTTTCCGGTGCCTTCCGATACAACCTTTTCAAGCAGCGACTTCATCGTCTCACACGTTTCGGGCGATATGGCGCCGGGAAAGTTGTCATATTCAAATGTCTTTACAACCTCCCCCTGTTCATTTTCCACACTGACGGCAAAATGCGGTGTCACAAGCGTACCGCCGTTAATCACAGCGCTGACTGCCCGCAAAAGCTGTAGCGGCGTAATCTGAAAAGACTGTCCAAAGGATATCGTTGCCAGCTCTACAGCGCCGATGGCTTCGGGCTTGTGCATAATCGATGACGATTCTCCCGGGATATCCACACCGGTCTTTTCAAAAAGCCCCAGCCTTTTAAAATACTTATACATATTTTCTGCACCGACGCGGGCGCCCACGTCAATAAAGACCGGATTACAGGAATTCATAAATCCCTGCTCAAAGGTCTGACCTCCGTGACCTGCCGTCTTATGGCAGCGGATACGCCTATCCTCCACAATACGAAAGCCCGGACACGAGAAACTGTCCGATGTCGAAACAACATTTTCTTCAAATGCCGCCGTTGATGTGATAATTTTAAAGGTCGAACCCGGCTCATATGTATCATTGATACAGCCGTTGCGCCACATCTGATTCAGTGCATCATTATAGCTTTGTCCGTCGGCCTGTTCGCGGTTCAGCTCATACGGCTCGTTTAAATCAAACTCGGGTGCATTCACAAGCGCATAAATTTCTCCGTTCTGAGGATTCATGAGAATAATGGAAACACCTTTGGCCTGCTTCTGCTCTAAGACCTTGTCCGCAACCTGTGCTGCAAACTTTTGAATATTGTAATCCAGACTGATATTCAAATGGTGTCCCGGCACGGGGTTTTCCCGCTTTTCTGCCTCATTTTCCACTTCAATCCCCCGGACATCCGTTTTTGTCAGAAGCTTTCCCTCATGCCCCTGCAAATATGCATCATACTTAACCTCAAGCCCGATAATTCCCTGATTATCGCTTCCTGTAAATCCAAGCACCTTTGATGCCAGACTGCCGTAAGGATAATATCTTGCATAATCCTCATCAACATTAACACCGTCAAGCTTGCAGGCGCGTATCTCATCACCGAGAGCCTTTGGCACATTTGACTTTATTTTTTCTATGGAGGAAACCTTATTCACCCGCGCCCGCACCACATCCTCATCCATATCCAAAATTTCAGACAGCCGTCTTATGACAGCTTCGCTGTCTGTTATCTGATTATGAATGACCGATATCGTACAGACTGATGCATTGAGCGCCATGGGAATATGATTGCAGTCATAAATATTGCCTCTGAGTGCTTTAATCTTACGCTCTCTTTCCTCCACCTGTTCGGCTTTTGTAAGATAATAATCCGAGCGGATAATCATCACATAAACGATACGTCCAAAAAGTACTGCAAAAACGGCAAGCATCAGTGAAAATAATACTTTGACTTTAACACGGTTGTAATGTCTTGGCTTCATAGGTTCCCCTTAAATCCTGCATTACTAAATATTATGTCTGTACCCCCGCTTTATATTACTGCCGCAATGCGGAGTTTGCATTCGTCGGGAAATACTCTGCCCACAGCTCGAGCTTACGCGCCTCGCTCATCTGAGGCTGCGTCTGATTTTCATCCGTCTGCCCGGTCAATCCGTCGCCCGGCATCGTGCCATCTGTTGTATCGCTTATATCCGATGTATCGGTTGTATCTGATGTATCACTTGTATCTGACGTATCCGATGTATCGGCTGTATCCGGTGTATCGGCTGTGTCCGGTGTATCGGTTGTATCCGGTGTGTCCGTCTGTACACCCTCCGGAAAAATCTGAAGATAAGGCAGCAATTCCTCATAAATCTTCTTTGTCAAAATCTGAGGCAGCCTCGAATCAGCCTGTGTCGCTGTATTTGGCTCATCAATAATCGTATAAACCAAAACCTGTGGGTCATCCATCGGTGCCGCACTTATAAATGACACAAGACACCGTCCGTCATCACGCGGCAGTTTTTCGGCCGTACCTGTCTTACCGCCGATATCATAGCCTTCGATATCAGCATAAACAGCTGTACTCCCCTGTTCCTGAACAGTACCGCGCATCGCCTCCTTGATAAAGTCTGCCGTCTGCTTTGAAACTGTTTTCCGCACAAGCTCTTTTTCATATTTTCTGACAAGGTTTCCGTTTTCTGATGTAATTTCACGAACAACATGCGGCCTGTAATAATCACCGTTGTTGATGATTGAGCTGACCGCCGATGACACCTGAACCATCGTCGTTGTATAAGTTTGGCCAAAGGCATTGATGGCAAGGTCAATCTCTTTCATGTTATCCAGCGTATATACCTGTCCCGAAGATTCACCCGGCAAATCAATATTTGTTTTCTGTCCAAAGCCAAAAAGATTCTGATACTTTGTAAAACGCTCTTTTCCCATCGTCAGACCAATCTGCATCAGCGCTGTATTGCAGGAATGTTCAAGGGAACCCTTTAAATCAACAAGTCCGTGAATACCGTTACACTTTACCGGTGAATTGACTCCTTCAAACTCAAGGGCGCCTGTGCAGTTAAACTCATCCGCAGGCTTTGACGTATCCTCCTCGAGCGCTAAGGCTACTGTCACAAGCTTTACAGTAGACCCCGGCTCATAGGCATCACTGACTGCAAAGTTTTTCCAAATACCCTGCATAAGTGTGAGCTTATCGGTTTCTTCCATCGCATCAAAGTCTTCCTCGGAAACGCCTTCGTATTTTGCAAAATACTTTTTAAAAGAATCATAGTCTCTTGTATCATTCAAATTATAAAACGGCGCGGTCGCCATCCCCAAAATTTCACCGCTTTTAATATCCTGAACAATAACCCCTGTATGCTTGCTGCCGATGGCCTGTGTAAAATCACTGATATGCTTCTCTATAATTCTCTGTACATTAATATCCAGCGTCGTCACAACATTGTTGCCGTTGACTGCGGCAACCGTTGTCCGCTCAAGGGTACTCTCATCCGTCAAATATCCATACTGGCGTCCGTCTGTACCGTTTAATTCACTGTTATAATACGCCTCCAGCCCGTAAGCACCCACGTTACCTGCATTGGTAAAACCGATAATATCGCAGGCAAGTGTATTATACGGATACTTTCTTATATATTCCTCCTCAAACCAAATGCCTTTAATATACTTATTCTTCTTTTGGATTTCCTCATCCTCGGAAGCCATCATATCCTTATATGGCTGAACAACATCGTAAGACAGTTTTTTCTGAAGCACCCTGTAACGACTTTCCGGATTATCCTCAACCCATTCCTTCACCTCGGCCGTATCGACGCCAAAATATGTCTCCAAAGCTTCCATCGTTGCGTCGACACAATCTCCCTCTTTTTGAACTTTGGAATTTAAAATCACATAGGCATCAATGACAAGGTTATAGACCTTTTCACTTGTTGCCAGCACCGAGCCGTTGCGGTCAAGAATATCACCGCGCTTAAAAGGGATTGTCGTATTTCCGGCCTGCTGCTGCGCCAGCACCTGAAGCGAGTACTTTCTTCCGTCCTTAATATTAATATAATTTATACGAACAATAAGCGCACATAAAAGTGCAATAATAATCGAAAAAACTATGATAAGCTTTCGCCGGTTATCCATCGAAAACTTTCGCTTTGTCTCATCAAGATTCATCATCGGCGTCTTTGGTCTGCCTTTTTTTCTCTTTTTATTTGCCATATTTTCACCTATCCTCTAATTTCAGAAAGAGACTGTCCCTTTCGGTGACAGTCTCAATATTTTCATTTGTCCGATTGTGGTATATCCTGAAACTGCTTCACATAGTCCTCGTCACTGCTCTGATACTTTATAATCTGGCTCTTATCCGGCGCTGACATACCGAGCTTTTCTGTGGCATACTGATAAACATATTCCAAATC
>CABUBX010000064.1 GCA_902489925.1 uncultured Lachnospiraceae bacterium
CTTTTAGTGCCTTATAAAGCGACAGAGCTTGTGACAGCATTAAAATCTGCGACATCTCTGCCAATCCAGCTGCATACACATTATACAAGCGGTGTTGCTTCGATGACTTACTTAAAGGCTGTAGAGGCAGGCTGCGATGTGATTGATACAGCAATGTCTCCGTTTGCCCTCGGTACAAGCCAGCCGGCAACAGAAGTTATGGCAGAAACTTTCAGAGGCACACCGTATGATACAGGCTTTGACCAGAACCTTCTCGCTGAGATTGCCGAGCATTTCCGTCCAATCAGAGAAGAAGCGCTGGAGTCAGGCCTCTTAAATCCGAAGGTGCTCGGTGTCAACATTAAGACATT
This sequence comes from uncultured Lachnospiraceae bacterium, assembly GCA_902489925.1. Taxonomy (GTDB): domain Bacteria; phylum Bacillota; class Clostridia; order Lachnospirales; family Lachnospiraceae; genus Scybalocola_A. The sequence goes on from CABUBX010000064.1 coordinate 351, forward strand.
GATGTATCAGGTGCCTGGCGGTATGCTTTCAAACCTTGTATCCCAGTTAAAGGATGCCAATGCAGAGGATAAGTATTATGAGGTGCTTGAAGAAATCCCTCGCGTCCGCAAAGACTTTGGTGAGCCGCCGCTTGTTACGCCGTCATCTCAGATTGTCGGTACACAGGCTGTATTAAATGTGCTTATGGGTGAGCGCTATAAGATGATTACAAAAGAAAGCAAGGCATTGCTTCATGGCGAATACGGTCAGACTGTAAAGCCGTTTAACCCTGAAGTCCAGAAGAAGGCCTGCGGCGATGAAGCGCCGATTACATGCCGTCCGGCAGACTTATTAAAGCCTGAGTTAAAGGAAATTGAGGCTTCAATGGCACAGTGGAAGCAGCAAGATGAGGATGTATTGTCTTATGCCCTGTTCCCGCAGGTAGCTGAGGAGTTTTTCAAGTACAGAGCTGCCCAGCAGACGAGAATTGACGCGACAGCTGCAGATACAAAAAACGGTGCATATCCGGTGTAAGTGACAGAAGCTGTTAAAAAAATATAATATAAGAGGTGCCGGTGTTTTGTACAGACGGACAGATGAACTGTCCGGACGCACAAAATGCCGGTGCCTTTTTTAATTCTGTATTTTTATAGGATTTCTTTTGCAACGGTGCTTGACTTTTGACAGTAATAGTGTATAATAACAATAATTTAACACATTAATGCGTCTAAGCATTTATGTAAAAAAGTGAAAAAGGGGAAATAACTATGAAAAAATGGATGTCTATATTGATGGCAGGATTAATGACAGTCAGCGCACTGACAGCATGCGGAAACAATGAAACGGCAGTACAGACAGAGGGCAGTCAGAAAACAGAGAGTGCACCAGAAGGCGAGGTCTTTGAAATCGGAATTATTCAGCTTACCGAGCATCCTGCGCTTGATGCGGCGAGAGAAGGCTTTGAGGAGGGCATTAAGGAAGCCGGCCTTAATTGCAATATTGAGGTTCAGAATGCTCAGAATGACCAGTCCACGTGTACAACGATTGCAACAAAGTTTGTCAATGACGATAAGGATTTGATTTTAGCCATTGCAACACCGTCGGCACAGCAGGTGGCCGCACAGACAGAGGAGATTCCGATTCTTGTGACAGCAGTCACAGACCCTGCCAGCGCAGGTCTTGTCGCTTCCAATGAAGCGCCGGACTGCAATGTTTCGGGTACATCAGATGCAACACCGGTAAAGGCTCAGATTGATTTATTACAGCAGCTGCTTCCGGATGCGAAAAATATCGGCGTACTCTACTGCAGTGCAGAGCAAAATTCCGAATTTCAGTTAAGTCAGACAAGAACAGCCTGCGAGGAGGCAGGACTGACACTTGAGGAGTTTGCGGTTTCCAGTACAAATGAGATTCAGCAGGTGACAGAGTCTATGGTCGGTAAGGTTGATGCGATTTATATTTTTACGGACAATACAATTTCCGCCAATATGGCAACGGTGGCCATGATTGCCAATGAAAATAAAATTCCGTGCATCGTCGGCGAGGAAGGCATGATTGACGCCGGAGGACTTGCGACATACGGCATTAATTACAAAGAGCTTGGAAAGATGACAGCAAATCAGGCGGTTCGTATTTTGAAAGACGGTGAGGATATTTCTAAAATGCCAATCGAGTTTATGTCAGATGAACAGTGCACATTAAAGATTAATGAGGAAGTAGCGGCAGAGCTTGGCATTACAATTCCTGAGGAATTAAGAGAGATAAGAGGGCGTAGGGATGGCTTCATTATTACCGGCACTGCAAGGTGCGATAACCCAGGGTGTTTTCTGGGGAATTATGGTTCTCGGAGTATATATTACATTCCGGATATTGGATATTGCGGATTTAACAGTGGATGGCAGCTTTGCTTTGGGTGGCAGTGTCTGTGCGGTTTGTGTGATTAACGGTGTCAATCCGTTTTTGGCACTTATTTTGGCAATGCTTGCCGGTGCGGCTGCGGGCTTTGTGACAGGCTTTTTACATACAGCCTTTGAGATACCTGCGATTTTGGCAGGTATCCTGACACAGATTGCACTCTGGTCTGTAAATTTACACATTATGGGAAAATCAAATATTCCGCTGCTCAAAAAAGCAACAGTCAACAGTATGTTTTCGAAGCTTACGGGGCTTAGCCTTTCAGTAGCTTCATTAATTATCGGACTTATTTTTGCGGCAATCGTCATTGTTGTTTTATATTGGTTTTTCGGAACAGAAGTCGGCGCCACAATTCGTGCGACGGGAAACAACGAATATATGGTGCGCGCTATGGGAAGCAGTACGAAGACGATGAAGCTGATTGGCCTGATGTTAAGCAATGCGCTTGTCGGACTTTCAGGCGGACTTGTCTGCCAGCAGCAAAAGGTCGGCGATATCGGCATGGGCACAGGCGCTATTGTCATTGGACTTGCGGCAATTATTATCGGCGAAGTGCTTTTTAGAAAGCTGATTAGCTTTTGGGCAAGACTTTCGGCCGCGGTCATAGGTTCGGTTGTCTATTTTATCATTCGTGCGATTGTATTGCAGCTTGGCATGGACCCAAACGATATGAAGCTCATATCGGCAATTATTGTTGCTTTGGCATTGGCCGTACCGTACTGTATGGCGAAATTTAAGGCGAGACGGTAGGAGGTCAAAAGGATGCTTGAGATTACAAATGTTCATAAAACCTTTAATAAAGGGACGGTCAATGAGAAGAAAGCGTTAAATGGTATTGATTTGCATTTAGCGCCCGGCGATTTTGTGACGGTGATTGGCGGCAACGGCGCCGGGAAATCAACGATGCTCAACATGATTGCCGGTGTGTACCCTATTGATGAAGGCAATATTATGCTTGATAATGTCGATATCTCGAGAAAACCCGAGCATTATCGCGCAAAGTTTTTGGGCCGTGTTTTTCAGGACCCGATGATGGGGACGGCGGCAGACATGGAAATCGAAGAAAACCTTGCACTTGCCTACAGGCGCGGAAAACGCCGGGGACTTGCATGGAGTGTGCGGGCTTCTGAAAAAGAATTATATATGAATGCATTAAAAAAGCTTGATTTAGGTCTTGAGTCAAGAATGTCATCGAAGGTCGGATTGCTCTCCGGTGGTCAGAGACAGGCCTTGACACTTTTGATGGCAACATTAAAAAAGCCGAAGCTCTTGCTTTTAGATGAGCACACGGCGGCGCTGGACCCGAAGACGGCAAAGAAGGTGCTCGATTTGACAGAAAGTCTGATTGAGGAAAATCACTTGACGGCGCTGATGGTTACCCACAATATGCGCGACGCGATTCGTTTTGGAAATCGTTTAATTATGATGGATAGCGGAAAGATTATTTATGATGTTTCCGGTGAAGAAAAAAAGCGGCTGACCGTGCAGGATTTGCTTGTTAAATTTGAGCAGGCAAGCGGCGGCGAGTTTGCCAACGACAGAATGATGCTGTCATAAATAATAGGAAATAAGGAAGAAAAGGGGAATATTTTATGAAAAGGACGATAAAGAAATTATCAGCCGTGGCGGCAGCAGCCGTTATGGCGGCAGCCTTGATGACAGGCTGCGGTGCATCCGAGCAAAATAAGGAATCCCAAGGCGGGGCGTCTGTGTCCGAAAGCACAGCAGGCGGCGAAGCAAACGGCAAAGAGGCAAGAATCGGTGTGATTCAGTTTACACAGCATGCATCTTTAGATGATGCCTATAAAGGTTTTAAGGACGGTCTTGCACAGGCAGGCTACATTGAGGGTGAGAATCTGACGCTTGATTTTCAGAATGCCTCCGGTGAAGTCGGCAACTGCCAGTCAATTTGTGACGGTTTTTCGACAAACGGGGAGGATTTGGTTTTAGCTATTGCAACGCCGGCAGCCCAGACTGCGGTGAAGGTATTCGGCACGACAGACGTTCCTGTATTATTTACAGCTGTAACGGACGCTGCTGAAGCGCAGCTGGTGGACAGCGTTGAGGCGCCGGGGAAAAATGTAACGGGTACAAGTGATATGCCGGTTATCAAAGACCAAATCAGTATTATTAAGGACGTGCTTCCTGAGGTAAAAACAATCGGTATTTTATATACGTCCAGTGAGGCCAACTCCGAGATTCAGGCAAGAGAAGCCGAGGCTGCGGCAAAAGAACTCGGTCTTGAGACGGTTGTTGCAACCTCCTCCAGTACAAATGATATCCCTCAGGTTATTGATTCTGTTGTCGGAAATGTAGATGCCATCTACATCCCGTCGGATAACGGCTTTGCAAGTGCTATGGGCACAGTGAAAAATGCAGCCGTTCAAAATCAGCTTCCTGTATTTTGTGCCGTTGAAGCGATGATTCAGGAGGGCGGTATTGCGACAACAGCGATTAATTACTATGAGCTTGGCAAACAGACAGCTGCTCAGGCTGTTAAGATTTTAGAGGGCGGCAGCGCTTCCCAGATGCCGGTGGAATTTCAGGAGAATATGAGCATTGTTGTCAACGACACTTTTGCGAAAGAAGTCGGTGTCACCGTGCCTTCAGAAATTCTTGACAAGGCGGCAACAGTGTATTAATGTTAAGCAAAAAGCTGCTGACGGACAAATGTCCGCCGGCAGCCTTTTTGGCGAAAGAGAGGTTGGATTTATGACATTATCATCATGGCTCTGGACGATGCAGGGCGCACTTGTTTTAGGTGTTTTATGGGGGATTATGGTTCTCGGCGTTTATGTGACATACAAAGTATTAAACTATGCCGATTTAACTGTGGATGGCAGCTTTACTTTAGGCGGCGCCATGTCGGCGGTGTATGTGGCTTCGGGCGTCCCTCCTGTTATTGCAGTGTTTTTAGCAACCCTTGGCGGTATGGTAGCAGGACTTGTGACAGGCATCCTTCACACAAAATTTAAAATACCGGATTTGCTTGCCGGAATTTTATGCCAGTTTGGTCTGTATTCCGTCAATTTAAGAATTATGGGCAAGGCAAACTTTGCGATTTTAAATCAGGATACTGTGTTTACACAGATACAAAGTCTCGGTATACCGGCAAAATGGGCGGGCTTTGCTGTAGGAATGATTTTTGCGGTTATTTTAGTGATTGGGATTTACTGCTTTTTTGGTACAGAAATCGGCTGTGCACTTCGCGCAACGGGCAATAACCCGGATATGGTTAAAGCGATGGGTGCCAATACGAAAACAATGATTATCATCGGTCTTGTACTCGGCAATGGTCTTGTCGCTATGTCCGGCGGTCTGATTGCCCAATATCAGGGCTATGCGGATATTCAGATGGGTGTCGGCACGATTGTCATCGGTCTTGCGGCAGTGATTATCGGAGAAGTGCTTTTTTCAAAACGTACATATTTTCACAGACTTACAGGCGCGATTATCGGCTCTGTTGTTTATCGAATTATCATCTCTGTTGTGCTGAAGGTCAGCATGGGTGTAAAGATGGGAATTACAACAGATGATATGAAGCTGATTACAGCGATTCTTGTTGTGATTGCCCTTGTGGCGCCTCAGATTAAAACAGCTATCGCGGCGAAGAAAGCGGACGGAGGAGAATAATTATGCTGGATATTATCAATGTAACAAAATCATTTAATAAAGGAACACCGATTCAAAAAACAGCTTTAAGCGGCTTGAGCCTGCACCTTGATAAGGGAGATTTTGTCACGGTTATTGGCGGCAACGGTGCCGGAAAATCTACGATGCTAAACGCAGTTGCCGGTGTGTTCGGTGTAGACAAAGGTCAGATAAAAATTGACGGCGAGGATGTCACAAAAGCCCCGGAGTATAAGCGTGCCAAATATATCGGCAGAGTTTTTCAAGACCCGTTAAAGGGAACGGCGGGGGATATGTGGATTGAAGAAAATCTTGCCCTTGCACTGCGCAGGGGGAAAACAAGAAGCTTTCGCTGGGGAATCAGCAATAAAGAACGGGAGATATTCAAAGATTTGTTAGCGCCCCTTGACCTTGGCCTTGAGCAGCGCCTGAGCGCCAAAGTAAAGCTTTTGTCGGGCGGACAAAGACAGGCCTTGACTCTTTTGATGGCAACAATTAAAGAGCCGAAGCTTTTGCTCTTAGATGAGCATACTGCGGCTCTTGACCCGAAAACAGCCCAGAAGGTGCTTGATTTGACGGATGAAATTGTCGGAAAATCAAAGCTGACAACGATGATGATTACCCATAATATGAAGGATGCCATTAAATACGGCAACCGTCTTGTGATGATGCACAACGGACACATTATTTATGATGTTTCCGGTGAAGAAAAAAAGCAGCTTCAGGTTTCGGATTTGCTTGCCAAGTTCGGTCAGGCAAGCGGCGGCGAATTTGCCAACGACAGAATGATGCTTTCTTAAAGCTTTGTGTCAGGAAACAGCGCTTCAAGCAGCAGCGGCATCTGTACTTTAAGCTGTGCCTCGGTGAGGGCGCCGTAGCCTAAAATAACCGTGTTTTTAAGTGTCATATGCTGTGGCTTTAAATAATAGGCAGATAAATCATAGAGTATAATTTTGCGGGCCTTTGCGGCGGATAAAATATCTTTAGCACTGCGCCCGTCTTTAAATGTGAGCAGCATATGAAGGCCGCTTGTCTCGCCGGAGATTTCTACGGCCTCGCTATATGGAGAAAGCTTGGAAAGTATATAGTCGCGCTTGGCTTTATAGATATTTCTCATTCGGTTTAGATGACGTTCAAAATGCCCGCGGCTTATAAATTCATACATCTGTTTTTGCTCGGTGCGGGCAACGGTGCTTGAGTAAAATGAAAGCCTTTTTTGATAAAGCGAAAGCAGCGGCGTCGGCAGTACCATGTAGCTTATTCGGATGGACGGGGCGACAGCTTTTGAAAATGTACCGAGATAGATGACTTTTTCATGACTGTCAATGCCTTGAAGGCTTGGCACGGGCTTGCCCTTATAACGAAATTCACTGTCATAATCATCTTCGATGATATAGCGGCTGTCATTTTCGGCAGCCCATGATAAAAGCTCAAGCCGACGTTTAATCGGCATAATATTTCCCAACGGAAAATGGTGGGACGGCGTCACGTAGGCAATGGTGGCGCCGCTTATTTTGAGCTCTCCGATACTGATGCCGTTGGCATCAAGAGGCACCGGCCGGATTCTTTTTCCAAGGCATGTCAAAATGTTCCCGGCCTGTCTGTAAGAAGGGTCTTCGATGGCATAAACGGCATTGTTCCCCAAAAGTTGTGAGAGCAGGATAAGCAAATAGTCTGTTCCGGCACCGACAATAATCTGATTCGTATGACAGCGCACCCCTCGGGACTGATGAAGATAGCCTGCGATTGCCCGGCGGAAATCATCGTCTCCCTGTGGATTTCCGGCTTCAAAAAGTGTGAAATTACGCTCGTCATAAAAGATGTCTTTGGCGATTTTGCGCCATGTGCCAAAGGGGAAGTTTTCCAAATCAACGCCGTAAGGGGAGAAAACGTAAGTGCCATCATCGGTGAGGGGCTGTTTGGCGTTTCGAAGCATATAACCACTGTCTAAAGAGCTGCTTTCATCTATGGTGTCTGTGACGGGCGGCATCATATTTTCAATATTGCATACAAAATAGCCTCTTTTCGGGGAGGCTTCAATATAGCCCTCATCCATCAGCTGCCCGTAAGCCATATCCACCGTATTGCGGCTGACTTGGAGATGGGTGGCAAGCACTCTTGTAGATGGCAGCTTTGTCCGGCACGGCAGGCTGCCATTTTCGATTTCCTGCCGTATGTATTGATAAATCTGTGTATATATATGGACTTTTGAATGAATATCAATGTTTGGGGTAATCATGGACATAACAAAAAACTCCTTCATAAGTGGTTGGTTTGATAATAGCATATTTTGGCAAATACGACAAGGCCAGATTTGCTTTCGGGAAGGCCTGCCGCCATAAGCTTTCAGTTGCCCTAAAAGAGACTTTGTGATAAAATGACATAAAAACTTTAGATGGAGATGAGAAAATGATTGATATAAAAAAAGAGGCAGAGGAAGTCAGCGGTGAAGTGATTGCCCTGCGCCGGTATTTTCATATGCACCCTGAGCTTGGTATGCAGGAATATGAGACAAGCGCCAAAATTCGAGAGATGCTTAAAGTATGGGATATTGCTTATGAAAATTGCGGTGAGACGGGTGTGATTGCCAAAATCGGACAAGGGAAAAAGACGATTGCGCTGCGTGCGGATATGGATGCTTTAAGTATACAGGAAAAAAGCGATATCGAATATGCGTCAGTCAATCAGGGGGTGATGCATGCCTGCGGCCATGATGCCCACACAGCGGCACTTTTGGGGGCGGCAAAGGTTTTAAAGGCGCATGAGGATGAGCTTTGTGTCGGTGTCCGTCTGTTTTTTCAGCCGTCGGAGGAAAACTGCAGGGGCGGCAAGTATTTTTGCGAGCATGGTGCCCTTGAAGGTGTCGATGAGGTTTATGGTATTCATATATTTACAGATATTCCAATCGGAAATATTTCCATTGAAGCCGGGCCTAGAATGGCATCAACAAGTCGGTTTGAAGTAAAAATTACCGGGCGTGCGGGACACGGCGCCAAGCCTCAGCAGTGCATTGATGCAACCGTTGCCGCGGCAGCCTGTGTTATGAATCTTCAGTCCATCATAAGCCGTGAAATTGACCCGATTGATTCTGCGGTTGTCACTGTCGGCCATTTAACAAGCGGCAGCCAGTATAATATTATTTCGGGCGAAGCTTTTTTCGAGGGAACTGTGCGCGCGTTTTCAGAGGAAACAGCAGAAAAGATAGAAGCTTCTTTAAGACGAATTGTCGATATGACGGCAAAAACCTACGGTGCATCGGCCGAAGTAGAATTTGGGAAATTCCTTCATCCTGTTGTTGTCAATGATGAGGGGCTGACAAAACGGCTTTGTGCTGCCGCCAAAGACCTTTTTGGAGAAGCGCGGCTGTGCCATGTGCCGCCGATGATGCTCGGAGAGGACTTTTCATTTTATCAGGCGAGGGTACCGGGCGTTTTCATGTTTGCCGGAGGCGGCAATCCTGAGATTGGCTGCGGTTATCCGAATCATCATGATTGCTTCAATATTGATGAGCGTGTATTGACAGACAGCGTGATGCTGCACCTGATGGCTGTGTGCGAGGCGCAAAAAAACTTGTAAACTTGTATTGATAGTTAATGGAGGAAAAGATGTTTAAGGCCTGTATTTTTGATTTAGACGGAACACTAGCAGATACGATAGAATCGATTTGGTGGTCGAGCAATGAGGCTCTGGCTGCTGTAGGACTGCCGCCTCAGCCGATGGAGGATTATAAATATTATGCCGGTGACGGCGCAAAAGTATTGATTGAAAAAGCGCTGGCTGCGGCAGGAGATAAAGAACTTAAAAATTTTGAAAAAGCCTATGCCATTTACGGCGATTTTTTTAAAAAAGACTGTACATACAAGGTGACTGTATTTGACGGCATCAGGGAGACGCTTGAAGCTCTAAAGCAACGGGGCCTTAAGCTTGCTGTGCTTTCAAATAAGCCCCATGCCCGTTCATTGGATGTTGTCAATAAGCTTTTTGGCAGCGGTTATTTTGATATGGTTCAGGGGCAGGTTGACGGAGTGCCGAGAAAACCCGCGCCGGACGGTGCCCTAAAGATTGCAAAAGCTTTTGGTGTGCGGCCGGATGAGTGTCTGTACGTGGGTGACACAAATACGGACATGCAGACAGGGCGTGGGGCAGGCATGTTTACAGTCGGTGTTTTATGGGGCTTTCGTCCGCGAAAAGAGCTTGAAGAAAACCGGGCAATGGAAATTATCAGTCATCCGTCAGAGCTTGTGAAAATTGCGGACAGAAGGCTTCGTCTTGTTGTCACCGATGTTGACGGGACACTGATTCCGACAGGTGTGCGAGAACTGGACGAAAGGTATCACGGCTGCCTTAGAAAGCTTATCGACAGAGGTATCTGTGTGGCGGCAGCCAGCGGACGGCCGATTGACAGTCTTTTGCATATTTTTAAAGAAAATGCGGCAGATATGTATTTGATTGGTGAAAATGGTGCACAGGTTTCCTACCATGGTGCCAATGTGGAATTTAAAGCAATTGACAAGACGATGTATGCAGAGCTTGTGCAGGATGTGAAAAAAATCGGTCATTGTGAGCTTTTAGTTTCTTGTGATACAACCCATTATGTCGAAGAAAAAAATATAGACTTATACCGGCACCTGACAGAGGTGATTCATAACAAAACATCACTGATTGAGGATGCGGCGCTCATTGCGGCGCCTGTATGCAAGGTTTCTATTTTTAGAGAAAGCGGTATTGAAGATATTGTTGATTTCTTTAAACAAAAATGGGGAAAGAAGCTTAATGTGGCTGTTTCAGGATCGCAGTGGCTTGATTTTAACCGTTTGGATGTCAATAAAGGTGAGGCTGTGAAGGCTATTCAGGAAAAACTGGGCATTGATAAAACGCAGACGATGGCATTCGGTGACAGTGACAATGACTTGGAGATGCTTGAGAATGCTCTGTTTGGCTATGCAAAAACAGACGGACGTCCGTCTGTGAAGGAAAAAGCGGCATTTTTGACGGATTGTGTATATACGCAGCTTCAAAGCATTGCGGATGAGGTAGAAAAGTAGATGAAAATGCTTCATTTGGGGGACTTGCATTTCGGAAAAGCTGTCAATGGATTTTCAATGCTGGAGGACCAAAGATATATTGTGAATCAGATTTATGAGCTGATTGAGCGTGAGCATATTGAGGCTGTGCTTATGGCCGGGGATATCTATGACAGAAGTATTCCGGGCGGTGAGGCGGTGACGTTATTTGACGATTTTCTCACGCGGCTAAGAGGACTTGGCACAGCTGTTTTTGTGATAGCCGGCAACCATGACAGCGCCGAAAGGCTTAACTTTGCCGGGCGGCTTTTGGAGGATGAGCGCATCTATTTTGCCTGCCAGGTGCAGGAGTCAATAAAGAAGGTGACATTGACAGACGAGTACGGTGCGCTGAATATTTTTATGCTGCCGTTTATAAAGCCGCTGTCGGTTCGCGCGCTTTACGGCGATGATACAATCCATACTTTTGACGATGCGGTTCGCGCCTGTATTGCCCATACACAGATTGACACAAAGGAAAGAAATATTATCATGACCCATCATTTTGTTGTCGCGGGCAGTGAAAAGCCTGAGCTGTCCGATTCGGAGGTTGTGTTAAGTGTCGGCGGCATTGACGAGGTTAATGTAGATTGCTTTGATTCCTTTGATTATGCAGCGCTTGGACATATTCACAGACCGCAGCGCATCGGACGCGATACAGTGCGATATGCGGGCTCAATCTTAAAATATTCTTTTTCCGAGGCGAATACAGACAAGGTGCTG
>CABUBX010000065.1 GCA_902489925.1 uncultured Lachnospiraceae bacterium
AGACCTAAAATCACATGGACAATCGTCTCTATATGACGTTTTGAAAGCTGCTCTAGGGCTTCTTCAAAGACTGTCAGCGGATATCCCCGGCGTATAAACTGCGCCGTCTTTTCATGGATGGTTTGAAGACCAAGCTCTATCCACACAGGTTTAATCCGATTGAGCTGCTCGATAAGCTCAAGCACCGGCCGAGGAAGGCAATCCGGTCTTGTCGCAATGGAAAGTGCAACGACATCGGGATGGGAGAGTGCCTCCATATACAATGCTTTTAGCTGCTGTACAGGCGCATATGTATTTGTAAATGCCTGAAAATAAGCAATAAACTTAGAGCCGGTATATTTCCCCGAAATACTTTTCTTGGCGGTCTCAATCTGAGCCGCAACAGACAGCTGACGTGATGCCGCAAAATCACCGGAACCGCCGCTGCTGCAAAAAATACAGCCCCTGCTTCCAAGCGTTCCGTCACGGTTCGGACATGTAAAACCGCCGTCAATAGAAAGCTTGTAAACCTTTTCCCCAAATAAATTTTTTAAATGAAAATCAAGCGAATGATAGCGTTTATCAAGCCAGACTAATGCCATACTTAAAATCCTTTCATGTATATTTCCTTTAACATCATAGCATTTTATTTTATTCAAATCAAGCTGTCTAAATTTTAAAATCTATCTTTTCGGCAGGCGTGTTTTGTGGTAAAATCAGTAAGGCATTAAAAATAGAATATAAGGGGGAAAATTATGAAGCTGATTTTGCGCTATCTGAAGCGTTACAAAGGACTCTTTATTTTGAATGTGTGCTCTGTATTCGGTTTTGCCCTTGTCGAGCTCGGTATTCCGACGATTATATCGGACATGATTGACAACGGCGTAATGTACGGCAATACGGACTACCTTCTCAAAATGGGACTTCTCATTACAGTGATTTCTATTATCGGTGTCGGCGGAACAATTTTACTCGGCTATTGCTGTGCAAAGATATCCACCTCCGTAACAAGAGATATCCGTAATGATGTGTTTGAAAAGGTTCAGTCATTTTCGCACCACGAGATGAACCAGTTCGGTGTGGCTTCGCTCATCACAAGAACAAATAATGACGCCTTTCAGATTATGAACTTTCTAAACATTATTTTGAGGACGGCACTTCTTACGCCGGTGATGATTATCGTCAGTTTTTCCCTGACGATTGCCGCCTCTTTAAAACTGTCACTGATTATTGCATCGACTGTTCCCGTCATTATTATCGGTGTATTAATTGTCGGAAAAGTTTCCGGACCAATCAGTGAACGCCAGCAAAAATCCTTGGATGGCATTAACCGTATTTTCAGAGAAAATCTGACAGGTATACGGGTAATTCGTTCATTTAACAACGACAGCTATGAGACAAAGCGTTTTGACGGAGAGAATAAAAATTTTATGCATCAGTCAAAAAAGCTTTTTAAATTGATGTCAGCAACCGAGCCGATATTTTTCTTATTGATGAATATTGCGGCATTGGCGATTTATGTTGTTGCCAGCCTGATGATTAATGACGGTGTCCTTCAAGTCGGAAAGCTGATTGCTTTTATGGAATATTTGTTTCACGCCATGTTTTCGGTGATGCTGTTTTGCATGGTTTTTATGATGTATCCGAGAGCCAACATCTCGGCAAAGCGTATTTTAAAAGTGCTTGAAACAGATACGAGTATTACAAATGCACCAAAGGACACAAAAACAGAAGATAAGCACAGCATTATTTTTGACAAAGTAACCTTCGCCTATCCTGACGGTGAGGAGGCAGTGCTTAAAGATATTTCCTTTGAAGCCCGCGAGGGTGAAACCGTTGCTTTTATCGGAAGCACAGGTTCAGGAAAAAGTACACTGATTCATTTGATTCCTAGGTTTTATGATGTAAGCTCAGGCCGTATTCTTATTGACGGTAAAGATGTCCGCGACTGGGACACATCTGTACTCCGAAATAAAATCGGATTTGTCGCACAAAAGGCCAACCTTTTTTCTGGCACAATCGAAGAAAATATTCGCTTTGGAAAAGAAGATGCGACGATGGAGGAAATCATCCATGCGGCAAAGATTGCACAGGCCTATGATTTCATTATGGCAAAGCCTGACAAGTTTCAGGAAAAGATTGTTGAAGGCGCAACCAATGTTTCCGGCGGTCAAAAGCAGCGTCTGTCCATTGCGAGAGCACTTGTGCGAAAACCTCAGATTTATATTTATGATGACTCTTTTTCGGCTTTGGACTTTAAAACAGATGCAGCCCTGCGCCATGCCCTAAAGGATGAGGTTAAAAACTCGATTGTTCTTATTGTGGCACAGCGTGTGTCTACAATTATGGATGCCGACAGAATTATTGTCCTTGATGAGGGACGGGTTGCCGACATCGGAACACATCAGGAACTTTTAAATGCATGCCGTATTTACCACGAAATCGCGGCATCACAGTTAAGCGAGGAGGAACTTAACAATGGCTGAAAATAAAAAGAAAACAGCCGGTTCCAAAATCGGCTTGAAACAATGTTTAAAACAATTATTGGCTTTTGTAAAGCCTTACCGTCTGAAACTGACCTTGGCAATGCTGCTCGTTATTGTGACTAACCTGACATTTGCCTTAAATCCGACAGTTGAAGGTATGGTCACAACCCAGCTTGCAAAAGATGCCGAGGGCATCATAAAAGGTGTATCCGGCGCCCATGTTCATTTTGATATCCTTTTTAAAATCATGGCAGTGCTCGGGGGGCTCTACATTATAAAAACAATATCCCAGCTTTTGACAGCCGTCTTTTTGACGGATGCCATTCAGCAGACGATGCATGATGTGCGCAATGCACTTCAGACAAAGATTCAGCGTCTTCCTGTGCGCTATTTTGATGACCATACATTCGGTGATGTCTTAAGTACAGTAACCAACGATGTTGACACTTTAAGCAACGCTCTGCAGCAGACACTTCAGCGTGTATTTGCTGCCGTACTGACATTTATCTTTGTTATTGTTATGATGGTGCGCATTAACGCTGTCATGACCGTTGTCGCTTTATTGATTATTCCGCTGTCCATATTGATTACAAAGTTTTTCGTTAAACGTTCCCAAAAGCTTTTTGAACAACAGCAGCAGACACTGGGCGAATTAAATGGTACAATTACTGAAATTTATGGTGGCTTTAATGAAATATTGCTATATAATAAACAGCAGGACTCCATTGCTAAGTTCAAAGAAGTCAACGGCCGCATGTGCGGCGCATCCTTTAAAGCTCAGTTTATGTCCTCAATGATTTCACCCTTTGTTTCACTTGTGACTTATCTTTTAATCGGCGTTATTGCCGTGATGGGCTGTATGTTTGTCATCAGCGGTTCAATCAACGTCGGAGATTTACAGGCTTTCATCCGCTACATATGGCAGATTAACGACCCTCTGTCACAGATTTCACAGCTTTCCGCGCAAGTTCAGTCAGCATTTGCTGCAATGCGCCGAATTTTTACACTGCTCAACGAGACAGAGGAAACTCATGAAAGTAAAGTCAAAATCCACAAGGAGGAGATTAAAGGGGACGTCACCTTTGAGCATGTATCCTTTGGTTATGAAGATGATAAGACATTGATGAAGGATGTCAGCTTTACAGCAAAAGCCGGTCAGATGGTCGCACTCGTAGGGCCTACAGGCGCCGGCAAAACAACACTGATGAACCTTTTGCTTCGTTTTTATGATGTCAAAGGCGGTTCAATTAAAATTGACGGCATCGATATACGGGATATGGACAGGGAGGATTTGCGCTCACTGTTTTCTCTCGTACTTCAAGATACATGGCTGTTTTCGGGAAGCATTTATGACAATATCCGTTACGGCCGTCTGGATGCAAGAAAGGATGAAGTTGTCGATTCGGCAAAGATGGCCAATGTCCATCACTTTATCCAGACATTAAGTCATGGCTACAATTCCATGATTAACGAGGAAGCCAATAATATTTCACAGGGCGAGAAGCAGCTTTTAACGATTGCACGCGCTATCTTAAAAAACCCTCAGATTCTCGTACTTGATGAAGCAACTTCCTCAGTTGACACACGTCTTGAGCGTATGCTTCAGGACGCGATGCAAAAGGTGATGGCACAGAGAACTTCTTTTGTCATCGCCCACAGACTCTCTACAATTAAAAATGCAGACTTGATTCTCGTAATTGAGAACGGTGACATTGTCGAGCAAGGTACACACGAAACACTTCTTGCAAAAAAGGGTGTCTATGAAAAGCTTTACAATTCACAGTTTGCATCCAAACAATAACAACATAAAGGCAGGTGAGTAATGCAATGGACGCGGGTGCCAGTTATCATTCGTATGGAAACAAAAAATTAATAGAGAAAAGGAGAATATCCAATGAACAAAGATATTTTTATGGAACTCTTACTGGCAAAGGAATTCAAAGCCGTAAGAAGTATTTTGAATGTCATGAACGCAGTAGACATTGCCTTACTCCTTGCAGAGCTGGAAGATAAAGAGCTTGTTCAGGCTTTTCGTCTCATTCCAAAGGATAAGGCAGCAGATGTATTTGCAAATATGAACAATTCCATGCAAAGCTACCTTGTGGAAATGTTTACGGAAAAAGAGCTCAAGGAAATTTTAGATGAGCTTTTTATCGATGATACCGTTGACCTTTTGGAAGATTTACCGGCTAATCTTGTAACAAGAATACTTGAGAATGTCGATAAAGAAAGACGTGCTTCAATTAATCAGATTTTGAATTATCCGGAGGATAGTGCCGGAAGTATTATGACAACAGAATATGTCGATTTGAGAAAGTGGATGACCGTTCGGCAGGCACTTGACCATATCAAGGAGACAGGGATTCATAAAGAAACCATCTATACATGCTATGTACTTGAACAGCGCCGTCTCATTGGTATTGTGACCGCAAAAGATATGCTTATTGCAGACGATGACGCAAAAATCGGTGACTTAATGGAAACCGAAATTATTTCCGTAAGCACGCATACCGACCAGGAGGAGGTTGCAAGAGCTTTATCAAAATATGATTTTCTTGCAATCCCTGTCCTTGACAGCGGTGATTTAATGGTTGGTATTGTCACAGTCGATGATGCCATGGACGTTATGGAAGATGAGGCCACAGAGGATATCATCAAAATGGGTGGTGCAAATCCAAGTGAGAAGTCTTACTTTGAAACATCTGTTTTCCAGCATGCCAAAAACAGAATTGTGTGGCTGCTTGTATTGATGCTGTCCGCAACCTTTACCGGTATCATCATCACACATTATGAAGATGCCTTTGCCGTTGTCCCGATGCTTGTATCCTTTATTCCAATGCTTATGGATACCGGCGGTAACTGTGGTTCCCAAAGCTCGACACTGATTATTCGTGGTATTGCCTTAGATGAAATTCATTTTAAAGACATTTTTAAAGTTATGTTCAAAGAATTTCGCATATCCATTGTTGTCGGTGTAATCCTCGCAGCTGCCAATGGAATTCGTATCTATATTATGTATAAAGACTTAAATCTCGCATTTGTCATCGGCTGTTCACTGATTGTCACAATTATGATTGCAAAGCTGATTGGATGTATTCTGCCTCTGCTTGCCAAAAAGGTTCATCTTGACCCGGCAATTATGGCAGCGCCGCTCATTACAACCATCGTTGACACATGCTCGATTGTTGTCTATTTTATGATTGCGACTGCAGTATTTAAGCTTTGATATTGACAGTACAAAAAACGTTTGATATACTAAACAGGCAGTATTCATTGATTAATGTTTTAAAGAGGAGGTCAAAACATGATTATTTCTTGCAGATAAGTAGAAAATTAAACGCAGACACGACGGCGGTCTATGCCGTTTATTTGTGATGCTTATTGCAGGAAAATCATATCAGACTTCGATAATCATAGATTAAGGCTTTTTAGCTTTATACAATTATTTTAACGAGAGGGCTGTAGGATTTATTTCCTACAGCTTTTTTTGTGACATAATAAATTGCCTTGCAATTGTCATAAAACATATTTGGTTCTGCAAATGGGCATCGCCTTATTTAAGAGGTGATTTTATGTCTTTAATTCATGTACAAAATCTTACATTTGCCTATGAGGGCAGCTACGATAATATTTTTGAAAACGTATCCTTTGATATAGATACCGACTGGCGCCTCGGTTTTATCGGGCGCAACGGCAAAGGAAAAACAACTTTTTTGAAGCTTTTAATGGGCGAACTTGAGTATTCCGGAATCATTTCTGCCAACACAGTCTTTGACTACTTTCCGTTTGTCATCAAAGATAAGCAACAGATGGCACTCGATATTGTTGAAGCTATTGTGCCGGATTTTGAATACTGGCGCCTATCAATCGAGTTAAATAAGCTGGAGATTTCCGATGAGGTACTTTACCGTCCGTTTGAAACTCTGTCTAACGGAGAACAGACAAAACTTCTTTTAGCGGCATTGTTTATACAGGAGAATCATTTTCTCCTCATTGACGAGCCGACAAATCATTTGGACATGAATGCCCGCTTAATTGTCCGGGACTATCTCAAAGAAAAATCCGGTTTTATTCTTGTATCTCATGACAGAGACTTTATGGACGGGTGTATCGACCATGTTTTATCTATAAATCGGGCGAATATCGATATCCAAAAGGGAAATTTTTCAAGCTGGTTTGAAAATAAGCAGCGTCAGGACAATTTTGAGCTCAGTGAAAATCGTCGTCTGAAAAAAGAGATTGGGCGGCTTTCATCATCGGCTTCATCTGCAGGCCGCTGGGCAGAACGCATCGAAGCCACAAAAATCGGGCATAAAAAACAATTGAAATTTGAAAAAAATGCTCAGAGCAGAGATTATGTCGGCGAACAGTCAAGACGTATGCAGCAGCGACGGAAAAATCTTGAGCGGCGGCTAAATCGTGCCATCACTGAAAAGAAACAGCTTTTAAAGAACATCGAAACAACAGAGGATTTAAAACTTTCCGTATTGGAATATCATTCTGACCGTCTTGTTTTATGCAACAATTTTTGTTTTGGCTATGAAAATCGCTGTCTTTGCCAAAATCTTTCTTTTGAAATTCACAAGGGAGACAGAATCGCACTGTGCGGTAAAAACGGCTGCGGCAAAACAACCATTATTAAGCTGATTCTTGATGCTTTATCCCCCGGGATAAAGTCTGCCGGCAAAGACTTATGGCAAAGCGGAAGTTTTATCGTCGGCAGCGGCATTAAAATATCCTATGTATCTCAGCAGACCGGACATTTGCACGGGAATTTATCTGATTATGCCCGCGAGAAAAATATTGATGAAAGCCTGTTTAAGGCAATTCTTCGGAAAATGGATTTTGAAAGACTTCAATTTGAAAAGAAGATGGAAAATTTCAGCGAAGGACAGAAGAAAAAGGTCCTCATTGCAGCAAGTCTCTGCGAAAAATCCCATCTTTACATTTGGGATGAGCCGTTAAACTTTATTGATATTTTTTCACGGATGCAGATTGAAAACCTGATTGAAGCCTATTGTCCGACAATGATTTTTGTCGAGCACGACAGACGGTTTATGGAAAAAATAGCAACTAAAATCGTGGACATTGACAAGTATGCAAATTAAATGTAGTATAATCTAAGAAATGATTTTTCGGAGAATAATTTATGAGAACATTAAATGAACATATAAAAACAGGCAAATTTAAACAGGTTTATCTTTTGTACGGTCCAGAGGTTTATTTAAAGAAGCAGTACCGGGATAAGCTTAAAAATGCCATTATCGGTGACGATACAATGAATTATAATTACTATGCCGGAAAAGGGCAGGACGTCAATGCACTGATTGCAATGGCTGAGACAATGCCGTTTTTTTCCGAACACCGTCTGTTAATTATAGAAAACAGCGGATTTTTTGCCTCCAGCAATGATGCGCTGGCCGAATACATCCCCTCTATTCCCGAAACCACATATATTGTTTTTGTAGAAGATGAGGTTGATAAGCGCAATAAAGTATTTAAGGCGGTCAGCAGCGCAGGCTACGCGGCAAACCTCTCAAGTCCCGACGAAAAAACCTTAAAGCTGTGGATTGCAGGCCTCATAAAAAAAGAAGGTAAGAATATTACGGAACGGGCCGTGATGCATTTCCTTGAAATTGTAGATAATGACATGGAAAATATCCATCAGGAATTGGAAAAGCTTCTTTGCTATACAGCCGAGCGTGATGTCATCACAGAAGAAGATATTACACAAATCTGTTCTGTACATACAGAAAATAAAATTTTCGATATGATTAATGCGGTTGCCATGAAAAATCAGCGCGAGGCTCTGCGCCTGTATGATGATTTACTGACGCTTAAAGAACCGCCGCTGCGTATCCTTGCCCTGATAAGCAGACAGTTTAATACGCTGCTTCAAATCAAAGCTCTGTCCGTGCGCGGCTACACGTCCTCTGTCATTGCACAGCGCACCGGAATGAAAGAATTTATCGTCAAGAAAAATCTTGGTATGACAAGAAAGTTTTCGATAGATGAGCTTCGTGAGGCACTTGAATCCTGTGTACAAAGCGAAGAAGAAGTTAAAACAGGTCTCTTAAATGACCGTATGGCTGTAGAAATATTGATTATAAAATACAGTGCCTAAATTTAAAGCCGGAATTTATCGTCCCCGACACACAGTGTCATCATAAGGAGGATAATTTCCGGCTTTGCAAATATCACAAAACTTTAAAACTGCTGCATTTTGTAGTAGTGGGCATAGATGCCGTCTTTTTCAAGCAATTCTTTATGAGAGCCGCGCTCGGCAATTTTTGTATCTGCAACAACAAGGATTTCATCGGCATTGCGGATTGTTGAAAGCCGATGGGCAATGGTGATTGTTGTTCTGTTTTTTGAAAGGTCCTCAAGGCTCTTTTGAATATAGCGCTCACTTTCATTGTCTAAGGCACTTGTCGCCTCATCCAAAATCAAAATCGGAGGATTTTTCAAAAACACACGGGCAATAGAAATACGCTGCTTTTGACCGCCTGAAAGTCTTGTGCCGCGCTCACCGACAAAGGTATCATAACCGTCCGGAAGCTCACTGATAAATTCATGGATATTTGCCTTTTTTGCCGCATCAATGATTTCGTCCATGGAAGCGCCCGGTTTTCCGTAAGCAATATTTTCTTTAATTGTACCGCAGAACAAATAAACCTCCTGCTGCACAATACCAATCTGGTTTCTCAGGCTTTCCAATGTCAATCGGCTTATATCCTTGCCGTCAATCGTAATCTGTCCGCCCGTAATATCATAAAACCTTGGCAGGAGAGAGCATATGGTTGTTTTTCCGCTGCCCGACGGTCCGACAAGGGCAATTGAGCGTCCGGCCGGAATATCAAAGCTGACATTCGAAAGCACCGGTGTATCATCATCAGAATAATGAAAAGATACATTATCGTAAACAACATGACCTCTAACATCTGTCAGCGGTTTGGCATCCGGCGCGTCCTCAATGTCCGGCTCTGTTTCCATCACAGCGATAAAGCGCTTGAAGCCGGAGAGGCCTTTTTGCATCATCTCCGTAAGCTCGACAAGAATCTGTATCGGACTTATAAAAATACCGATATAAAGCGCATACATGGCAAGGTCGCCGACTTGCATTGTGCCTTTGGCAATCAGATAACCGCCGTAAACAAGCGTCACAAGGTACATCATACCCTGAAAAAACAGATTCCAGCTCATAAAGCTTCCCATACATTTATAGTTATCGTCCTTGGACATTAAAAATGCATGATTACTTTTTCTGAACTTTTTCTGTTCAACCTTTTCATTGGCAAAGGACTGCACCACGCGGATACCTGCTAATGTATCCTGAAGACTGGCGTTGACATCACCAATCTTTTTACGGTTTTCCATAAAGGTTCTCTGAATCCGCTTATTTTGACGGACAGAAAAAATAAGCATAAAGGCCACAAGTAGTGTCATCGGCATGGCGAGCCGCCAGTTGATTAAAAATAAGAATGTAAACGAACCGATAATCTTAATCAGAGAAATAAAAAGATTTTCCGGACCGTGATGGGCAAATTCGGAAATATCAAACAAATCAGACACAAGCTTACTCATCATCTGACCCGAATTGTTGTGGTCATAATAGGAAAATGAGAGCTTTTCATAATGGTCAAAAAGCTGTTGGCGCATATCGCTTTCCATCCGCGCCCCCATCATATGCCCCTGATAAGACACATAATATCTGCACAGGCTTTGAATCACATACATCAGAAACAGTCCGATGCCTATTGGAAACAGCGCTTTTAATATAAGACTTTTTTCCCCGGCAAAAAGTGTATTAGTCAGTGTCCGCAAAATTTGAGGATAGGCAAGGTCGATAAGACTTATAATCGTTGCACAAAACAAATCAAGAAAAAACACTGTCTTATACGGGCTGTAATACTTAATAAATTTTTTCAATACTTTCATAAATTATCCCCTTTCATTTTAATATCTTCTAAGCTCGGCGCCAAAGTTTTTTTGCATAGCCGAGATAAAATTTCGCACGATAGTATATTAGCATATTCGCCGAAAACTGACAAGGCTTACAAATCGGACGAAAACCTATTGTAAAATAAATTTTTTCTGCTAAAATAGAAAAGGTGAAAAGATTAACAAAGCAAAAAAAGAATTCTAAGGAGAATCAAATATGAGTAAAAAACCTACTGTATTAATGATTTTAGACGGCTTTGGCTTAAATGAAAAGCATCAGGCAAACGCCGTATATGAAGCAAAGACGCCGGTATTGGATGATTTAATGGCAAATTGTCCTTTTGTTAAAGGCTACGCAAGCGGTATGGCTGTAGGTCTTCCGGACGGTCAGATGGGTAACTCAGAAGTTGGTCATTTAAATATGGGCGCCGGACGCATCGTTTACCAGGAGTTGACAAGAATCACAAAAGAAATTCAGGATGGTGATTTCTTTAAAAACGAAGCACTTTTAAAAGCCGTAAAAAATGCAAAGGAAAACAACAGTGCCCTTCATTTATTCGGTCTTTTATCTGACGGCGGCGTACATAGCCATAATACACATCTTTATGCATTGCTTGAGCTTGCAAAGAGAGAAGGTCTTGAGAACGTTTATGTACACTGCTTCCTTGACGGCCGTGACACTCCGCCGGCTTCAGGCAAGGACTTTGTAAAAGCACTCTATGATGAGATGGCTAAAATCGGTGTCGGTAAAGTTGCTTCTGTCATGGGCCGTTACTACGCTATGGACAGAGATAACCGCTGGGACCGTGTTGAAAAAGCTTACAACGCTATGGTTAAAGGCGAGGGCATCATGTCAGACTGCGGCGTCAAAGCCATTGAAGACTCCTATGCAGACGATAAGACAGATGAATTTGTTATTCCTGCAGTTATTTGTGAGAACGGACAGCCGCTTGCAACAGTTAAAGATAAAGACTCCGTTATCTTCTTTAACTTCAGACCTGACCGTGCAAGAGAAATCACAAGAGCTTTCTGTGCCGATGATTTTGACGGCTTTGAAAGAGAAAAACGTCTTGATTTAACATTTGTATGCTTTACAGAATATGATGTGACAATTCCAAACAAAGACGTTGCTTTCCATAAAGTAAGCATCACAAATACTTTCGGCGAATTTTTAGCGGCACATAAGATGACACAGGCCAGAATCGCCGAGACAGAAAAGTATGCCCATGTAA